>NZ_JAUOQO010000005.1:0-264890 GCF_030547725.1 Staphylococcus pasteuri
ACTCCCTCTAACGAATCAATTCGTAAGGTTTCTAGGTTCGCATGAGCTTTCCTCATGCATAACTCCCTCTAACGAATCAATTCGTAAGGTTTCTCAGTTCGCATGAGCCTTACTCATGCATAACTCCCTCTAACGAATAAATTCGTAGGGTCTTCGGTTCGCATGGGCTTTTCTCATGCATAACTCCCTCTAACGAATCAATTCGTAAGGTTTCTAGGTTCGCATGAGCTTTCCTCATGCATAACTCCCTCTAACGAATAAATTCGTAAGTTTTCTCAGTTCGCATGAGTTTCCTCATGCATAACTCCCTCTAACGAATCAATTCGTAAGAGGGAGTAAAAAAAAGTAGTAAACCTCAAGTGTCTAAAGGTTTACTACTTTATTTGAACGTCGTCTCCAACGTTAGTCTTTTACGGGCATATAAAAGGGGATTATGAAAATGACCAATACATAAGAACGAAATATATGTGGGGGGAAAGTTCTTTTTGGTATTGATAATCATTTTCAATTATTATTATACACGACTGAGAATCGTTGTCAATTAGAATCCTGAAAATTTTATGATTTATTATTAAAAGGATTAAGAAATCCTCAACCAAAGCATTTTTGCTTAAATATCCCTACAAAAATAGTTCTCAATACTGATAATAACACCATTGAAAGTATGATAAAATTTAGTTAACAACATAACTCGTTATGACAATACATAATAATGCGTTGAACTCTTTCAATTTACCTAAGATTATTACGTTTTAAAGTAGGATGTATAAACAATACTTTTATATTTTACTTAATAACAAAAGACATTGAAATGAGGCCACTTTGACATAAACAAAAATAATCACATTAACTTTTACATATTTATTAATTTATGATACATATTTATAATATACAAAATATTTATTTCAAACATATATAGTCATATTAAGAGGTGCAAAAATGACAAATATTTTACTAGTAGAAGATGAACAAAATTTAGCTCGGTTTATCGAACTTGAATTAACACATGAAAATTATCAAGTTGATATTGAAAATGATGGTGCCACTGGTCTCGAAAAAGCACTAAATAAAACATATGATCTTATTATCTTAGATTTGATGTTACCAAACATTAATGGACTTGAGATATGTAGACAAATTCGTCAAGAACAAACCATACCTATAATTATTATTACAGCTAAAAGTGATACTTATGATAAAGTCGCTGGACTGGATTATGGCGCCGATGATTATATTGTTAAACCATTTGATATTGAAGAATTACTTGCTCGTATTAGAGCAATTCTGCGACGCCAACCTCAAAAGGATACTATTAATATTAATGGTATTGTTTTAGATAAAGAAGCATTCGAAGTAACAGTTGATGGTACACAACTCGACTTAACTAAAACTGAATATGATTTATTTTATATCCTGGCAGAAAATAGAAATCACGTATTACAACGTGAACAAATATTAGATCATGTTTGGGGTTATAATTCTGAAGTTGAAACCAATGTAGTAGATGTTTATATCAGGTATTTAAGAAATAAACTCAAACCTTTTGGTAAAGATAAAGTGATTGAAACCGTTCGCGGTGTTGGGTACGTGATACGATGATGAAACAACGAAAACTCAAATACAAATGGATGTTAATTACAACTTTAATTACGTTTGTCACAATTGTTCTATTTTGTTTAATCATCATCTTTTTTCTGAAAGAAGCACTACATAATAGTGAATTAGATAAAGCAGAGAAAAGTTCCAATGACATTATCAATTTATTACACTCTAAGCCACCAGAAGATATATCTGCACTAGACTTAAACGCGTCACTAGAGAATTTTCAAGAAGTGTCTATATTTGATGATAAAGGTAAAAAATTACTTCAAACAACTAGTGAAAATTTACCTACAATACCTTCAAATGTAGGACTATCACATCCAGAACGTGTAAAAGTCGTTAATTATAAAGGCGTTGACTACTTAGTCATCACCGAACGCATTCATTCCAAAAAGTTCGATGGTTATAGTATATTGGTTCATTCATTAGAAAGTTATGAACATCTTGTTCAATCTTTATATATTGTTGCAATAGCATTTGGTTTAATTGCGACATTTGTCACAGCTATGGTGAGTTACATTTTCTCATCTCAAATTACAAAACCAATTGTCACAATGTCTAATAAGATGAATCAAATTCGACGTGATGGCTTCCAAAACAAACTAGAACTAACTACCAATTACGAAGAAACAGATAATCTAATATGCACATTTAATGAAATGATGTTTCATATTGAAGAATCTTTTAATCAGCAACGTCAATTTGTGGAAGATGCGTCTCATGAACTTAGAACGCCACTACAAATTATCCAAGGTCATTTAAACTTGATTCAAAGATGGGGGAAAAAAGATCCTGCAGTATTAGAAGAATCTCTTAATATTTCACTTGAAGAAATGAATCGTATTACTAAACTTGTAGAAGAATTACTTTTATTAACAAAAGATAATGTAAATAGCGGACAATCTCAAGAAGAACTTGTAGATATTAATTCTGAAATATTATCTAGAGTTAAATCTTTAAAACAATTACATCCTGATTATACTTTCGATATCGATTTAGATGAGAAGCCGATTAAACTTCAAATGAATCGACATCAATTTGAGCAACTCATTTTAATTTTTATTGATAATGCGATGAAATATGATAATGAAAATAAATATATCCAAATACGCACTCAATTAAAAAATAAACAAACGAGTATTGAAATCACTGACCATGGTCTTGGTATTCCTAAACAAGATTTAGAATTTATATTCGACCGTTTCTACCGTGTTGATAAATCACGTGCACGTAGTCAAGGTGGTAATGGCTTAGGCTTATCAATTGCTGATAAAATTGTTCAATTAAATGGTGGATTCATTCAAGTCGAAAGTGAAGTCAATCAATTTACAACCTTTAGAATTATCTTCTAAAAACAAATCATTAAACGTTGACTTTATATCATTGATTCTTATATTTAACTATGTAAATTCAAAATGTATATTAAGCAACCGTTCACCCAATCAATTCATATATTTCAATTAATTCAGAACCAAAATTATCTTGGTTCTGTTTTTTTACAATAATAGGTAAATCCACTTTAACAAAATTTGAAATAATGCTATTATTGTGTTGTAAGCGTTTCAACATTTTTGTGGAGGGTGTAATATGACAAAGGACAAGAGAGAAGTTACAGAGGCACCTGTAAACTTCGGCGCAAATCTAGGGTTAATGCTAGATTTATATGATGATTATCTACAAGATCCTTCATCAGTACCCGAAGATTTACAAGTCCTATTTAGTACAATTCAAACAGGGGAAGCTCATATCGAGGCTAAACCAGCCGCAAATGGCGGTGGTTCACAATCTGGTGACAGCACAATTAAACGTGTCATGAGATTAATCGATAATATTAGACAATACGGACATTTAAAAGCAGATATTTATCCAGTCAATCCTCCAGAGCGTAAACATATTCCTAAATTAGAAATAGAAGATTTCGATTTAGACCAAGCCACTTTGGAAAACATTTCAGCTGGAATCGTATCAGAACATTTTACTGATATTTACGATAATGCTTATGAAGCCATTGTTCGTATGGAAAAAAGATACAAAGGACCAATTGCGTTTGAATACACGCATATTAATAATAATAAAGAGCGTGTATGGTTAAAACGCCGTATCGAAACACCTTACAAAGCTACATTAAATAATCAACAAAAAACAGAATTATTTAACAAATTAGCTCATGTAGAAGGATTCGAAAAATATCTACACAAAAACTTTGTAGGTGCTAAACGTTTTTCAATCGAAGGTGTTGATACGTTAGTTCCAATGTTACAACAAACAATCACTCGTGCTGGTGAAGAAGGTATTACTAATATTCAAATTGGTATGGCACACCGTGGTCGATTAAATGTATTGACTCACGTTTTAGAAAAACCTTATGAAATGATGATTTCAGAATTCATGCATACTGATCCAATGAAGTTCTTACCAGAAGACGGTAGTTTAGAACTAACAGCTGGTTGGACAGGCGATGTTAAATATCACTTAGGCGGTATTAAAACAACTGACTCATACGGTATTGAACAACGAATTGCTCTAGCAAATAATCCAAGTCATTTGGAAATTGTAGCACCCGTTGTTGAAGGTCGTACGCGTGCTGCCCAAGATAATACTCAACAAGCCGGTGCACCACAAACTGACTTCCATAGAGCGATGCCAATTATTATTCATGGTGATGCTGCATATCCAGGTCAAGGTATTAACTTTGAAACAATGAACTTAGGAGATCTTGAAGGTTATTCTACAGGTGGTTCATTGCACATCGTTACAAATAATAGAATTGGTTTCACTACTGAACCAACAGATGGTCGCTCAACAACATATTCTACTGACGTTGCAAAAGGCTATGACGTGCCAATTTTACATGTTAATGCTGATGACGTAGAAGCAACAATCGAAGCGATTGATATTGCAATGGAATTCCGTAAAGAATTCCACAAAGATGTCGTAATTGATTTAGTTGGTTACAGACGTTATGGACATAATGAAATGGATGAACCATCTATCACAAATCCATTACCATATCACAATATCCGCAAGCATGATTCTGTAGAACTTGTTTATGGTAAGAAATTAGTCGAAGAAGGCATTATCAGTGAAGACGAAATGAATCAAATCATTGATAACGTTCAAAAAGAAATGCGTGCAGCGCATGACAAAATCGACAAATCAGATAAAATGGATAATCCAGATATGGAAAAACCTGAGGCATTACAACAACCATTGCAAAGTGATGATAAAGAATTCTCATTCGATCACTTAAAAGAAATCAATGATGCAATGTTAACTTATCCTGAAGGTTTCAACGTTCTGAAAAAACTAAATAAAGTTCTTGAAAAACGTAGAGAACCATTTGAAAAAGAAGATGGCTTAGTTGATTGGGCTCAAGCTGAACAACTTGCTTTTGCTACAATTTTACAAGATGGAACGTCAATTCGATTAACTGGTCAAGATAGTGAAAGAGGTACATTCAGTCACCGTCATGCGGTACTACACGATGAAGAAAATGGGGACACATATACTCCGTTACATCATGTACCTGACCAAAAAGCGACATTCGACATTCATAATTCACCATTATCAGAAGCAGCAGTTGTAGGTTTCGAATATGGTTATAATGTTGAAAATAAAGGTAGCTTTAATATTTGGGAAGCACAATACGGGGACTTCTCAAACATGGCTCAAATGATGTTTGATAACTTCTTATCAAGCGCACGTGCAAAATGGGGCGAACGTTCAGGTTTAACATTGTTCTTACCACATTCTTATGAAGGACAAGGTCCAGAACATTCATCAGCACGTCTTGAAAGATTTTTACAACTTGCAGCTGAAAATAACAGTACTGTAGTTAATTTATCTAGTGCAAGTAACTACTTCCATTTATTACGTGCACAAGCAGCAAGTTTAGATTCTGAAGAAATGAGACCATTGATTGTAATGTCACCTAAAAGTTTATTACGTAATAAAACAGTGGCTAAACCAATTAATGAGTTTACATCTGGTGGTTTCCAACCAGTTCTTGCTGAAGAATATGATGCAAATAAAGTGAAAAAAGTTATTTTAGCGTCAGGTAAAGTATTTATAGACTTAAAAGAATATTTAGCTAAAAATCCAGATGAGTCTGTATTACTTGTAGCTGTCGAAAGATTATATCCATTCCCAGAAGATGAAATTAAAGCTATTTTCGATGAATTACCAAACCTTGAGACAGTGTCTTGGGTACAAGAAGAACCTAAAAACCAAGGTGCATGGTTATTCGTTTATCCATACCTTAAATCACTTGTTGGCGATAAATATAATTTAAGTTATCATGGAAGAATCCAAAGGGCAGCACCAGCTGAAGGTGACGGTGAAATCCACAAACTTGTTCAAAATAATATTATTGAAAGTAGCATTACTAAATAAATAGGGGGAAAAATAAAATGCCAGAGGTTAAAGTTCCAGAATTAGCAGAATCAATTACAGAAGGTACCATTGCAGAATGGTTAAAAAATGTTGGAGATAGCGTAGATAAAGGTGAAGCTATTCTTGAATTAGAAACAGATAAAGTTAACGTAGAAGTTGTATCAGAAGAAGCAGGTGTATTATCAGAACAACTTGCTAACGAAGGCGACACAGTTGAAGTAGGTCAAGCTATCGCAGTTGTTGGTGAAGGAAGTGGTAATGCTTCAAGTGGTTCATCAGACAATCAAACTCCACAAAATAATGATGAAACTAATAAAGACGATCAACAAGCTAAAGAAACAACTCAACAATCAAATGATAATAATCAATCATCTGATCAATCACAAGATGATTCATCTAATAACCAATTTGTTAAAGCAACACCTTCAGCGCGTCGTCATGCACGTGCAAATGGCGTTGACTTAAACGAAGTGGCTGGAAAATCAAACGACGTTGTAAGAAAAGAAGATATTAATAACAATCAAAACCAACAACAATCATCACAAAGTGATAACAAACCTTCTGGTAATGAAGCTAAAAAATCAAGCGACAAACCATCTAAACCAGTTATTCGTGAAAAAATGTCACGTAGAAAGAAAACAGCTGCTAAAAAATTATTAGAAGTATCTAATAACACAGCAATGTTAACAACTTTCAATGAAGTTGATATGACTAACGTTATGGATTTACGTAAACGTAAGAAAGAACAATTCATTAAAGATCACGATGGTACTAAATTAGGTTTCATGTCATTCTTCACTAAAGCTGCAGTAGCTGCACTTAAAAAATATCCTGAAGTTAACGCTGAAATTGATGGCGAAGACATGATTACTAAACAATACTATGATATTGGTATTGCCGTTTCTACTGAAGATGGATTACTAGTACCATTCGTAAGAGATTGTGATAAGAAAAACTTCGCTGAAATCGAAGAAGAAATCGCAAACTTAGCTGTTAAAGCACGCGACAAAAAATTAGGCTTAGACGATATGGTTAACGGTTCATTTACTATTACTAATGGTGGTATCTTCGGTTCAATGATGAGTACACCAATTATTAATGGTAGCCAAGCTGCAATTTTAGGTATGCACTCAATCATTACACGTCCAATTGCAATCGATAAAGATACAATTGAAAATCGTCCAATGATGTACATTGCTTTAAGTTATGACCACAGAATCATCGATGGTAAAGAAGCAGTAGGATTCCTAAAAACAATTAAAGAATTAATTGAAAATCCTGAAGATTTATTATTAGAATCTTAATTTTATATTCGTAAATTGAATAAAATAAAAACAACGGGGATTCGTTTCTCCGTTGTTTTTTTATAATTAATACTATAGTTGTATATCACTTTTAAATGTTGAATGATAATATGATTTTAATAATGAAATTAAGTAATGAATGATAAGGTGAAAATGATGAATACAGATGCTATTGTTGCGGATAAAATATATAAAACGATAAATCATAAAGAAATAATAAAGGGGATATCTATGTCTATCCCTCAACATACGATTACGCTTATACAAGGACATAATGGAACAGGCAAAAGTATTACTTTGAAAATGATTGCCCAACTTTTAAAACCTTCAACTGGATCAATTAATGTTAATGGTACTGTGAGTTATGTTCCAGATGCATTTCCTCCTTATCTTAATTTAACGATAGCTGAATATATTAAATATCTGATTCATACATATAACTTAAACAAAAATGACTCATTTCTTAATACTGCATTAGATAAATTTCAATTAACTCCATTTTTAAATCAAAAAATTAAAGATTGTTCAAAGGGAACTCAACAAAAGGTTAATATATTACAATGTTTATTAGCGGAAGCAGATGTATACATTTTAGATGAGCCTTTTAATGGACTAGATGATAGTTCTCTAAACTATTTAATTCATATATTGAATAAATTAAAACATACTGCAACAATTATTTTAACTTCACACGAAGCGCATATTCATAACAATATTATCACTCATATTTACAATATCGAGACCAATCAATTAACAAAGCTTAGTGACAAACAATATCATTATAAAATTATAACTGTTCAAGCAAGTGATGAATTAAAATTCAAGCAATTCTATAGTGAAATCGCTCAACAATTCAAATTAACAACACTAGAAAATGATAAAGATGATATTTTCAATATTAAAATTGAAGATAAACAAATGAATGCAATACTTTTGGAATTAATCAAAGCTGGCTTTCCAATTAAAAAGGTAAAAGAGGAGAGTGACATTTAATGACAATGTTCAATTATCAATTTAAGAAATTGATACGATCTTATACCTATATTCCTCCTTATGCATTATTTATCGTTTGGATTATTCTGTTATATGTATATAGTGGGCAACCTGTACTTTCAGCATACGCTTCAGCCACTATCATATTGTTACCAGTTGCCGCTTGGTTAACTATTAATAATTTTAAATTAGAGTCAAATACTGAAAGACAATTACTATTTATTCAAAATCAATCTAAATTAAAGTATCTAACTAACAAATTGATATTCAGTTTTATTATTATGATTCCACTGATTTTATTTTCTATAATATATCCAATAATATTGCACAGTTTTTCTGAACATCTAACAATATCCAAATTATTTTTAGGTCTTTATCTACATATACTTGTCATAATTATAGGAATGATCATTGGAGCCGTTATTAATACTCAAAACATATTATCAAAAAGATATAGTTGGTTACTTTTAATATTGATTGTTTTATTATCAATATTAAGACAAACAGTAATTCAACATTATCCAATATCAAAATTCATTTTATGGATAATCCCACCAATTGGTGATGTTATACAATATTATCAACTATCCTTAACTGAAATTTTATCAACTGATTTTTTATTATTAAATATATGGTTTGTGATATATATTATTTTAAGCTCTACCTTACTTTATTATATTTTCTCTAAAACCGAGTATCTATAAAAGAACGTCCTAATACTGTTTGAATTTAACTGTTAAAAGCATAGCTTACTATGTCGCTATTAACATCATTCAAAGATTAGGACGTTTTATCATTATATTTTAATAAAGCATGAAGATTTCAATAATTGCTAAAATAAGAAACACAACAAAAGCAATTAGGAAATATTTAAAACTTGGTTTTTGTTTATTTTGTAAATTTGTAAAAACTTGTATACCTGAATAAACAGCAATTAATACAGTAATTGCAAATATAATCCACATACTGGACATATGATATGCCTCCTTCACTAATCTCTATATTTACATTTTAATATACTTTCTCGATAATACCAAAATGAATTTTTGTTCAAATATGAAAAATTAATTACAAACAACTTTACACTTGGTGAATATTTTGAATTTTATATACGTTTCAAGTTATTTTCTAATAGAGTTCATCATATAAATCATGGTTAAAATACGTTATAATAATAGAGTAAAGATAAATGATTAGGGGTGTCAGTAGATGAGCGGAATTAGAAGCGTCACGTTAGGTACAAGTGACTTATCTAAAACGAAAGAATTATTCGAAAATATATTAGGTTTAAATTCATCTGAGAAAGGCGACAACGCATTAAGATTTGGCGATGCTGATTTAAATCCAGGAACACGTATACATTTTGTTGAAGTTCCAAACAATGACTATCAAAATTCACATATAGATAGTGTAGGATTAAGAACACCGTCAGATTCTGGTTTGGATGAATATCAAGATATATTAAATCAACATCAAATATCTTTTAGCTCAATTACTGAACTCAATGGTAATATGCATTTTAACTTTGAGGATCATAACCAACAATTGTTTGATATCTATTCTAACGAACATAATACAGGTGTCCCTTTAGGTATGCCATCATTTGAAAGTACTGTAAATCCATTACATCAAATTCAAGGTTTAGGACCTGTTATTCTTAAAGTGAATGAATTATCTATTACAGCTTCAATTCTTAATAAAGTATTTGGTTTACATATATTTGCTGAATATCTTCCTTCTGAAGAAGCTACTCAAGCCATTCAAGTATTTAAAATAGGTGAAGGTGGACTTGGAGGCGAGCTTCATTTGTATGAAGCAGAGAACGAAATTACTAATCAAGAAAATGAAATGATAGAACAGGTTGAATTTTCAACAAATAGTAAATCTGATTTTGAAATTGCGAAACAAACTTTAGAAGATATTGGCATTCCATATCAGACATTACAACAAGATGATTCCGAATCATTAAGAATCACTGAAAATAGTGGTATTTCATTTATATACACACTAGATAAATAACTTAAATATTCATAAAGGTAGGGAACAATAAATGTTACATGAAACATGGAAAGAACGCACACCTATTAAAAAAGTTGAGGTTACAAATACAGATGCTAAAAAATTCACTGTATCTGATATGTTAACTGTTGGTAAACAGTACGATGTAATAAATGAAACAGAAGAATATTATCAAATCATCGATAATTCTGGTTTAGTTGGTGGCTATTATAAAACTTACTTTAAAGAAGTTTAATTTCATAATATTTTAAAATTAACTTTACTAAAAGTAGATAAAACAATAGTCAACAAGACTAAGACAATTGGAAAGTACAACCCACATGTCTTAGTCTTTTTCATATTAAAAAGGAGCATGCAAATAATGGCACAATCACAATATAAAAACTCAGATATTTCCGTATTTAACGATGCGAAAGCACTATTTGATTTAAATAAAAATATATTATTAAAAGGGCCTACAGGTTCTGGTAAAACTAAACTTGCCGAAACATTAAGTGAAGTTGTAGATACACCAATGTATCAAGTTAACTGTTCAGTTGATTTAGATGCTGAAAGTTTATTAGGATTTAAAACAATTAAAACTAACGAACAAGGTCATCAAGAAATCGTATTTATAGATGGTCCGGTAATCAAAGCAATGAAAGAAGGCCATATTCTATACATTGATGAAATTAACATGGCTAAACCCGAAACATTACCAATTCTTAATGGTGTGTTAGACTATCGTCGTCGTATTACGAATCCATTCACAGGTGAAGTGATTCAAGCTAAACCAGGATTCAACGTTATTGCAGCAATTAATGAAGGCTATGTCGGTACATTACCAATGAACGAAGCACTTAAGAACCGTTTCGTAGTTATCCAAGTGGATTATATTGATGGAGATATTCTAAGCAACGTTATTAAGGAGCAAAGTCGTTTACAAGATGATGCCATCATCAAACAAATTATTAAATTCAATGAAGATTTACGCACAATGTCAAAACAAGGTCAAATTTCTGAAGAAGCAGCTAGTATTCGTGCACTCATTGACTTAAGTGATTTAATTACAGTAATGCCAATTGAACGTGCCATCAAACGTACAATCATCGATAAACTTGAAGATGAAAGAGAACAACAAGCAATTATTAACGCAATAGAACTTAACTTTTAGAGAGGAATAATTATGAGCGACCGTTTCATAAAATTTAACGATGAACAATTAGATGCTAAACAGGTTATGATGTTGCAAGACTTAGCACGTTTACTTTTAAAAAATGAACAAACGCAAGTCAAAATTCAAAAATTCCCTTTTTATAATCCATTTAACAATACATTAATTACTAGTTGGTTTTGGTCTCATCGCTCAAAACCCGTTGAAGAAGCAGGTCTAAAAACGGATGTTATGTTAGCTGCTTATGGATATTATATGATGGATGTAGATATTACTAATGAAGTACTTCATAACGATGAATTTAATCATCCTAAATTTTTCCAACAATTATTCAAATTATTGGAAGATATGCGAGTTTTTAATGAAATCAAAACTATGCGACCAAGCACAGCAAAATATATTGATTTACGCTTGAAAACTAGACTCACATTTACTGAATCACAAATTAATGTATACAAAACAAAAACACTATATACAGACTTATTATTTTTATATTTAGAACACGCTTTTATAAAGCAAAATTTCTATGATGTTCCATCAATTCATCCTAAATTCGATGATGTATTAGTAAATATGTATCAATATTTACCTAATTTTTTCCAGAACCAATCTTCAGAAGACAATATGTATTTGGCAGAACGAATCTTATATCAAGTTGACGATTTATTGAAAGAAGATATGTTAAACGAATATTATTATATTCCTAAAAATTTATACGAAGATATTCAAGCTGAAACATTCGAAGATTTGAAACGTACAGATGCAGCAAATACTGATGGTCATGATCAAACACAAGAAGATACTGATGCAGTTACGGCAGAAGCTGAAACTAAATCTGCAGACAGTCAATCTGAAGGTGGCGCTTATTTAGAAATGGAACTTCATGAAGGTGAAAATAGTGATGTTATGGCAGATAATGATACTGCTAGAGAAGGCGACTCGTCTGATGATATGACAGACATGATGACCAAAAAAGGGAAAGGGTCACAAAATACATTAGACCGTGAAGAAGGCGGGTTTATTGGACAAAATAGTGCATTCGCATTAGAAGGTATCAATCAAAATGTCGAAATTGAGTGGAAAGTCCCTGATATTTTACCTGAATATCTTCAATTATATGAAGACGTTAAACATGATGTTCAATTTGAAATTAAAGATTTAATTAAAATTATTAAAAAGACAATCGAAAGAGAACATCAAGATGAACGTCATAATTTAACTAAAGGTCGACTACAAAAAGACTTAATTAATTGGTTTATAGATGATCAATACAAATTATTTTATAAAAAACAGGACTTAAGTCAATCGTTTGATGCAACGTTCACTTTATTAATTGATGCTTCTGCAAGCATGCATGACAAAATGGATGAAACGATAAAAGGCGTTGTACTTTTCCATGAAACATTACGAGAATTAAATGTTAAACATGAGATACTTGCATTTAATGAGGATGCTTTCGACTCTGATGATTCTAAGCAACCAAATATCATTGATGAAATCATTCATTATGACTATTCTACAATGAAAAAAGATGGTCCTCGTATTATGGCACTAGAACCACAAGATGATAATCGTGATGGTGTAGCTATTCGCGTTGCTAGCGATAGACTGATTCGACGCAGTCATAACCAACGATTTTTAATTGTCTTTTCAGATGGGGAACCTTCTGCATATAATTATAGTCAAGATGGTATTATAGATACTTATGAAGCAGTGGAAAATGCAAGAAAATACGGTATTGAAGTCTTTAACGTGTTTTTAAGTCAAGAGCCTATAACAGAAGATATAGAACAGACAATTCATAATATCTATGGTCAATATTCTATATTTGTTGAAGGTGTAGAACATCTTCCTAGCTTATTATCTCCATTATTGAAAAAACTCTTACTTAAATCTTTTTAAAAATTTGTCTAATTATGAAATTTAAATGAAGTAAGTGTTTAAATTTTCTGAAATTATATAGACTTACAAATTATATTTATGCTAGAATATTTAATGTTGCATATTTAATTATAAAGGAGCAGCATTATGAATAAGAATACATGGATTGTAGGGTTCATGCTATTTGCTATGTTCTTTGGTGCAGGTAATTTAATCTTCCCAACGAATTTAGGATTAGATAGTGGACACTTTTTCTGGCCTGCGATTCTCGCTTTTGCATTAACCGGGATAGGATTGCCTTTACTTGGGGTCGTGGTTGGTGCACTTGATAAACAAGGTTATATTGGCGCATTTAATAAAATTTCGCCTATATTTTCAATTATTTTTTTAATTGTTATTTATCTTACAATTGGACCTTTGTTTGCCATACCTCGTACGGCATCAACATCATTTGAGATGACAATAACTCCAATTGCACATTCACATGGTAATCTAACATTATTTATTTTTACGTTAATATATTTCATTATCGTATTATATTTATGTATCAATCCTAATAAAATGGTTGATCGTATAGGTTCATTATTAACACCTTTATTATTAATTACTATATTAGCTATGATTATTAAAGGGTTTATTGATTTTAGTAGTCATTCTTCAAGTCACGGTAAAACAGAACTGTTTAACAATAATATCGGTAGTTTTTCACAAGGCTTTACTCAAGGTTACTTAACAATGGATGCTATTGCTGCAATTGCATTTTCTATGATTGTAGTTAATGCGATAAAGGCTACTGGTGTGAACCACGCTGATAAAATTTTTAAACAAACATTAATTGCCGGATTAATAGCAGCTGTAGCATTAGTTTTTATTTACATATCACTTGGTTTTATCGGAAACCATATCGATGTCTCAGACGCAAAATTAAAATCTTTAGCTGCAAAAGACCAAAATGTAGGTACATTTTTATTAACTACTATGGCATCAACTGGTTTCGGAACATTTGGTAAGTATTTATTAGGTATTATTGTGGCATTAGCTTGCTTAACAACGGCATGTGGATTAATTGTAGCTGTTAGTGAATATTTCCATCGAATTATTCCTAAAATATCTTATAAAACATATGTTGTGTTCTTTACAATTGTTAGCTTTATTATTGCTAATCAAGGTTTAAATGCAGTGATTACGATGTCACAACCCGTTCTTAGTGTCATCTATCCTGTAGCGATTACAGTAGTTTTATTAATATTATTAGCTAGATTTATTCCAACAAAGCCAATTACACAACAAATTACTGTTATAGTAGTTGCAATCGTATCGATTTTAAGTGTAATTCACACACAAGGGTGGTTAAAACTTAACTTTATGGATTATCTTTGGTTAAAAGATTATTCATTAGAATGGTTCCCAATTGCTGTTATTACAACAATTATTGCATATATTATCGGTGCATTTATTAAACAACAACCTATCGTCTATCAAAAAGAATAAATCATAGAAAAATAGCCAGTAAAATGAGTTTTAAAATGACTCATTTTACTGGCTTCTTTATTTATCATGCTTTGTGCTATTCTTTTCTCATTGATAATAGATGTTGTTTTAAATCATTTTCTAAGCCTGATAGTTCTTTTTCGGCAGCTTGTCGTTTTTGTCGACCATCATGCTGAATTTGCAATGTTTGCTCGATTGTATCAATAATATCACTTTGAGTTTGTTTTAATGTTTCAATATCGACAACACCACGTTCATTTTCTGTGGCTGTTTCAATAGCATTTTGTTTTAACATCGCTGCATTTTGAGTTAGTAGATCGTTAGTAGTATCTGTGACTGCGCGTTGTGCAGATACTGCATTTCTTTGTCGCATGAGCGTTAGGGCAATAGCCATTTGATTTTTCCAAAGTGGAATACTTGTTAAAATCGAACTTTGAATTTTTTCAGCTAAGGCCTGATTAACATTTTGAATCATACGGATTTGTGGGGCAGTTTGTATTGCAATTTGTCTTGAAAGTTGTAAATCATAAATTCTTTTTTCTAATCTATCCACAAATTGTTCCATATCTGCAACTGCTTGTATATCCATTTGATTACCTGATTGTTCTGCTTTATGTTGTAAATTGGGAATCGTTGTTTGTCGTATCTCTTGTTTTTTACGTTGAGCAGCTACAATATATAACGTTACTTCATCAAAGTATTGTTTGTTTTGGTCATATAACCCGTCTAGTAAATCGATATCTTTTGTTAAATTACCTTTATGCTTTTCCAATTGAATTGTTATGCGATCAATTTGAGAACTAACAGATTGCATTTTGGAAAATATTTCATTAATTGAGGCTTGTGTTCTTCTAAAGATACGTTTTAATTTAGATTGTTTGCTTGGGTCTAAATCATTTGGATTAACTGATTTTAACTTACTCATCAATTGATTTAATGAGTCACCGACAGGTCCCATGTCTTTAGATTGAACATCATCTAACATTTGATGAGAGAATTGAGACATATTTTGTTGTAAATTAGTACCAAATGATAATAAGCCATCATGATCTAGCGGTTTAATTTGCTCGCTAATTTGATTGATTTTTTGTTGGTCTTTCTCAGTAAATTGATGTTCAAAATCTTCAACAACAGTATTTGATTGCCCAGTTTGATTATTAATATACTGATCAAGAGGATGTGAGGCCTCACGTTCTAGTTCATTTGACATAGCCATTAATGCTCCTTTCTATATTATTTTTGTCTACGTTGTTGCTCTAATTTGTTTAATTCCATTTCAACATCTAATCGTTCATAATCTTCTTCATTTAATTGTTTTAAGTCTGCTACTAATGTGCGTTTAACCTCATCAAGAGTAATACGCGTTTGTTCTAACTTTTGCTTTTCTTCATGTGATTTCTTAGGCATTTTCGTTAATCTAGTATACGAATCCACTAAATTCAAAGCATTATCTATATGCGAATAGAAAAATCCTTCTACTTTAAAAAACATACCTGGACGTTGTTTCACACTCATATAAATAGAGCGAGATATTCTATAGATATCATTTACTTGTCTGAAGTCTTTAATAGATCGAATATTAATAAATGATTTTAAAATCATTCGAATTTTAGCCTGCGCTTGATTCAATTGACCTCTAACATATCTATATTCTCTTCTAGTTAAACCTATTTCATTTAAATACTTCCGTGATGTTAGCCGTTGGGTAGGGAAGTATGACACTATAAACCCACCCAAACCAATAACAGCATCTATGATAAATGACAGATCTAATCCAAAGATACTAATCATCCAAGCAATAATCGCTACAGGAATACCTACCATCATTCCAAATATTCTTGAAATATTATATCTCAACTGCCATCTTCCTTTTTAAATTAGTTTAAATCGTTTTAAAATCTTTCAATGATTCATCAACATCAAGTGTTTCAATATCATAATTGGTTACATTTGAGGCAGGAGAAGCACCTTAAACAACACTATTAATAAATTGATCTAAACTTTCTGTATCTCCTTGTGCATATATATCTACATAATCATCAACATTTTGTACTGTTCCTTTAATATCATGTTGATTTGCTATTTTCTGTGTATAAAATCTAAAACCGACACCTTGAACTGTGCCGAATACTTGTATATGTTTGCGTTCCACCATAATCACCTCTTAATATCATTATAAGGATAAAACGTTAAAAAAACTAATAATAACTACACTACGTATCGGCCAAAAGTATGAGTCTTCAAACTTGATTTTGTTATACAACAAGTTAAAATTAGCATATAGAATTATACAAAGAAGGGGATACATATGTGGACAGTTGCAAAAATTAGAGCTGACTACGAGGGTTGGTGGTTATTTGAAGATTGGCCAGAAAAAATCGTAAAGCAATCTGAGTTTTCATCATATGATGAGATGTTAGAAGAATATCAAGATTTAATTAAAGCTTGCCAAGCCTATTATGATAACTGTGTAATGGGAAAATATAATATGTACGCATTTTACAATAATTGTGATTTAAATTTCTGCGAAGATTGTGATGAAGATTTACAAATATTTTATAGTTTTATTGTTTTAAAAAATAATGAAGTATATTATAATCTTCCAAAAATAGTTTAAATGATAATTTCCTATAATTGTATTGCAATTTTGCTATTTTTAAACTATAATATTAATTAAGCAATAGTTTTATTCCATATTGCAAAAAGTATTTGCTATTATCGTTATGACTAATTAGACCATGTATTTTTTGTAATATGCGAATAACGCATATTGAATGAATTTTAGTCTTGGAGGTTTCAGATTATGAAACAAGGTACAGTTAAATGGTTTAACGCTGAAAAAGGATTCGGCTTCATCGAAGTTGAAGGAGAAAACGACGTATTCGTACATTTCTCAGCAATTAACCAAGATGGTTACAAATCATTAGAAGAAGGTCAATCAGTTGAATTTGAAGTAGTTGAAGGCGACCGCGGACCACAAGCTGCGAACGTTGTAAAACTATAATAAATAGATTGTAAAAATTGACTTTATTAACTAACACCTTACCAAGATGTAAGGTGTTTTTTATTGGAGTTTTTATATAAAATTAGCGGTTAGTGATCATAGGGTCACTAACCGTTTTTTATTTGAGGAATAGAAGTATATTAAAGAATAATAATGTAGACAATTTTATATAAATATTATACAATAATTATAACAATTAAAGGGAGGGATTAAAATGGAAAGTTTATTCAAATTATTACATGTATCAATTGGACGCTTTCATATTGACTATAGAGGCAGACGTGTTAAATGGTAATTAATACACCTACTTTAGAGAATAAGATAAAAATCATCTTATTCTCTATTTTATTAGTAATATTTTCCTCTGCTTCATTAAGTATTTCCATAGGCATTTTTTCTATATTAATAAAAAATGAATTTGTACTTCAACTATGTACACTACTATCATTTATAATAAGTTTTATAATAATACCAATTCTTTTTATTAAACTTTTTAAGTTAAATAGTGTTGAAGGTTTATCTATTAATGTGAACAAATGTCTGTTAATATTTTTATGTTTTATTTTTATGTCATTTATTACTAAAGACTATTTAATAACATTTTATTTCCTATGTGTAGCTATTGGAGAGGAATATTTATTTAGACATATAATATACAAAATACTTAGTAAGGAATTTAATATAGTACTTATATCGATAATTGGTTCAATTTTATTTGCTTTTTTATTACATCTAAATGAACCTTTTTTAATTAATTTGATTAATAGGTTTCCAAGCAGTATAATATTATATTTTATTCGTTATAATATAAATTTAAGTTTTAGTATAATTACACATTGGATTTATAATTTACTATTAACTTATTTGGGGTGAATTAATGAAATATTATTTTTCTACTTTTATTTTAATTTCAATATTTTACGGGATAATGTGTTATTTTCAATTCAATATTAATGTTTACCTTGCATCAATATTAACGCTTTTAATTCCTACTATTATTACGGGTGTTTTTATTTTTTACTGTAACAAACACTATCAATTTATGATTACAAATAGTCTGTTTAATTTATTATGTTATATCTTATACAGTCTTTATATAATGAATTTACCTAATTATGATTCTTATATTTTAAATTCTAAAAAAACGAATGATCAATTTGAAATTTCTATTGATGAGAATATGATAGCTATACCTCAATTAATTTTTATATTTTTATTTATGACTTCCGTTTTATTTTTATTAATACTTATCAAAAAAAGGAGGGGTTTTAAATGCTAAAATTACAGAATATTAAAAAAACTTATGGTTCTACAACTATCTTAAATAATATTAATTTTGATATGAATAATGGCGATATTATTGGTTTAATTGGTAAAAATGGTGCGGGTAAAACCACTCTAATGAAATTAATTGCTAAAATGCAACGACCTTCTGAAGGGACTATTTCATACAATAACCAAGATATACATATAAATGAAAATATACTTACTGACTTTGGTTTTATGATTAATCAAGTATATTTTCCTAATTATAGCGCGCGTCAAAATTTAGAATTTTATTTAAAGGTAAATAATCAAAATCAATATCTCGATAAAATAAGCGATATTTTAACTTTTGTTGCTTTAGAAGACAATAAAAAGAAGGTTAAAGACTATTCATTTGGTATGAAGCAAAGACTATGTTTAGCAATGTGCTTAATTACAGAACCTAAAATAGCAGTTCTAGATGAACCATTTGTTGGTTTAGATCCAGTAGGTATTGATCAATTAATTCAACTTTTACAACAATATGCTGCAAAATATCAATCTATATTTTTAATTTCTAGTCATCAGATTAATGAATTAAAACAAATATGTAATCGTTATTTGTTCCTTAACAATGGTGAAATCAAAGAATTAAAATCTACACAATTTGAAAATCGACAATTACTTACATATACAAATCCAATAAAAGATATGCAATCAATCAAACAACAATTTGATTTTATTAAGCATATAGATGGCAATACTATAGAAATTATTGACCAAGAAGATAATCTGAAATTAATTCAAAATTACATAGGTAATGATAATACTTTACTCAACATCAAAAATATTGAAGCAGATTATATATCATTATTTAAATAGTTAGGGGATTAAACAATGTTAAACGAAATTTTTAAATTTACAGTAAAGTTAAAGTCATTTTGGGTCTTATTATTAATCAGTTTATATCCATTACTTATTTTTATAGCAGAACTAACACATAGTGATTTTGTTTCATTATCATCAACTGAAAAAAATAGTGTCTCGTTTGCAGAATTACTGATTGCTATTTCTGATACAGAACTTAAATTTTTATTACCCATTGTATTAATAGGTATGATGATTGGTCAAAATTTTAATGATGATATTAAATCAGGCCGCTTAATCTTATTTAAAGATCAAAATAGGGATAAGATATTTAACTATAAATTTTTATCTATTTTATTATTAGTTATTATCTCACGAATAATATTAATCATTTCTAGCATTATCGTATATCTATTCTTTGTTAATAAACACGACTATTCTTCACACTCATTATTCTTAAATGATACATTAGTGAATAAAAGCTTTATATTATCATTAGTAGGTATTTTCAGTACGATTATTATTTTGTTATTTTTAGGAATTTTATCATCAATTAAATTTAATTCAGCTTATACAATTATGATTATGGTAATTGGATACATATTAACTAAAATCGTAGAAATGCTACCTAAATTTAAAGTTCTACCAGTATCTTTTATAAAACTAGAACATGTTCAAGATTTTAATTTTCAGTTAGGTATGATGATAGGGCTAACATTGCTCTACATTATTATTTTTTACGTCATCGCTCGTACATTATTTAAAAAATTACAGTATTAATACAAAATTAAAGGTTCAATACAAGACAATCATTAATTGGTTGTCTTATATTGAACCTTATTTTTTAACTATTTTGTATCATTAATAATCAATTGTCTTAATGATTGACGTTTAATGACTTCACGTGCTTTGCCATCTTTAATAAAGAATACTGATGGCTTTTGCATTTGGTTATAATTTGAAGCCATAGAATAGTGATAAGCACCAGTTGATAATATCGCTAAGTAATCTCCACGTTGTACTGAACTTGGAAGCTTAGCATTTTTAATAATAATATCTCCCGATTCGCACAATTTACCTGCAATTGTCATAGTATCATCCGCTTCTTCATGACGATTAACGAGTAACGCTTGATACTCGGCATCATATAACGATGTTCTAATATGATCACTCATACCACCATCAATAGATACATATTTATTGACTCCAGGAATAACTTTTGTTGTTCCTACTTCATATAGTGTTATACCAGCTTCACCAACAATTGAACGTCCTGGTTCGATGCCTATTTCAGGTGTATCCATATTTAACTTGTTAACTTCTTCTTTAATGGCATCTGTAATTTCAGCAATACCAGTTTCAATAGGGAAGCTAACATCGCCTTCAACATATTTAATTCCAAATCCGCCACCGAGGTTAAGCAATTCAATATCAATATTGTTGTCATTTAACCAATTCAACACAATTTTAGCTGTTTCAATCATTGCTTCAGTACCTTCGATTTGTGAACCAATATGGAAGTGAATACCTTTTAAATGAAGGTGTTTAGTTTGTTTAATTTTATCTACCGCTTCATTAGCTAATCCATAACGGATCGAAAGGCCAAATTTACTATCTTCTTGACCTGTTTGGATAAATTCATGTGTATGTGCTTCTACACCAGGATTGACTCTTAATACTACTTGTACAGTATCATTAGCATAACGATCAATTAAATCAATTTCTTCTAAAGAATCTATGACAAAATAACCAATGTTATTTTCTAAAGCATATCTAATTTCATGTTTCGTTTTGTTGTTACCATGGAAGTGGATTCGACTTGGGTCAAAACCTGCTTCAAGTGCTGTATATAATTCTCCTTCAGACACTACATCTAAATGTAAATCTTCTTCTTGAACCAATTTAACCATTTGTATACATGTAAATGCTTTCGAAGCATATGAAATATTATATTTTAACCCGCTTTGTTGAAATGCTTGATGATAACGACGCATTTGATTACGAATTTGATCTTCATCATAAACAATGGTAGGGGTACCAAAACTTTGAGCCACTGTTTTAAGACTTGTACCTCCTAATGTTAATTCGCCGTACTCGTTATATTCTACTGTCATATTTATCTATACTCCTTTATAAGAGAATCATGATTCATTGCGCTAAGTTGTTCTGAATTTGCTCCCACACCCTTAAATGTGTATTCGTCTATGCGCATATCTTCATTATATAATACAACTTGGTCTTGTGCATGTACGTTATCGTCAACTTCCACAAACATATGACTCATCATTAATGCACGAATAGGGTAGCGTTTTCCATTAATAAGTGCTTCATGTTGTGCTCTCGTTCTTAAAATACCATCACCATAACCAACATCTACTACTGCAAGTTTCGTATTATCATTTTGAGTTTCAAATGCCCAACTATAACCACAATAATCGCCTTGCTGAACATCACGCACTTGTATAACATTGGCTTTCACTGTTAGTGATTGTTGAATCACTTCTTCATCTAAACTACTATATGGGCGTGAACCATATAATGCGATACCAACTCTTGCATGTGTATGATGGGGAAGAACGACTTGACCTTCACGATAATAACTTGCACTGTTTTGAGCATGGATTAAATCAAAATGATGACCTTCATCTAATAAAGTGTTCAATACTTCTAGCCATGCTGCACGTTCATGGTCATATTCAGGTACACCGAATTCATCTGCATAACCAAAATGAGTCCATAAACCAGAAATAATCATTTTATCTTGATTTGAATTTTGTTGGTGATCTTGTAATACTTCTTGTATTTCGTCTAATGTTTTAAAACCAGAACGATGTAACAAATTTTCAAATTCTAAATGCACATGAATACCATGCAAGTCATTCTTATGTTCATAATAATATTTTAAAGAAGGTAACGTCATATGAATTTCATTTTCACGAACAGTATCAAAATCATACACTGCATTCATAAGAAATACTGTAGCATTAGGCGCTAATTCACGTACTCTTACAGCTTCTTTTAACGAAGTCGTACTGAATGTATCAATTCCTGCTTTTAAAAATTGTTTTACGGCAAATTCCAAACCATAGTGATAAGCATTATTCTTAACAACAGCCATCATAGGTTGTTGATTTTTAACTTTCTTTGCATTTTCTAAAAAAGCGTCTGAATCGACTGACCAAATCGCTGTCAATGGTTACACCTCTTTGTAATTTAGTAATAAATGTTCATAATAGTTGGCTACATCAATTAATACTTTTTCATCAAAATTTAAATGAGATGTATGTAATCCTGTTACATAGCCTTTATCTTTATTTCGTGTACCTACAAACACAAAATAAGCTGGTGCTAATAATTGACCATAGAAACTAAAGTCTTCGCCAAATAAAAATGGCGTTGGTTTTTCAATGACTTCTAAGTGAGCATCTTTAAGCGCTTGCTCTACAGGTTTGCGTAATTTAGGATTATTAATTGTGGCAGGGTATCCTTCTTCAAATTTCACTTCACAATCCACATTAAATAGTAGTTTCACACTGTCAGCTATTTTTTGCATTTGATTTTTAACAATAGTTAAATCATCAACATCGTATGTACGAATAGTACCTTCTAGATAACCATGACTTGGTACTGTATTAATCGCTTCACCAGCTTCAAAATGTCCCATATGTACGATATTACGTTTTAAACCATTTAAATGATATTGTTGAATTTGACCAACTTGCGTTAACACGTGATGTAATGCTTCACCACAAGAATAGCCTTGTTCTTTATCTGCAACATGGCTAGATAAACCTTTTAAATAAAAGCGATATTCAGTCGCACTAGCAGTAATTTCTTCATCTCTGATTACTACTGTGCCTTCATCTGAGAATGGATTTACATGGATACCAAATACTGCTTCAATAGGATATTGATCAAAGGCTTTGGCATTAATAAGACGATGTGCACCGCCACCTGTTTCTTCAGCAGGTTGGAAAATAAACACAACATTATGAGGAAGGGTACCTTGATCAGCCATTGCTTTACAACGTTGTACAAACAACATCAGGGCAGTTGTATGTCCATCGTGTCCACAAGCATGCATCACATTATCATTTTGACTTCGATAGTCTACATCATTTTCTTCAAAAATCGGTAAAGCGTCAATATCTGCTCTATAAGCAATCGTATGATTACTATTACCTTCTAAATAGGCGATAGCACCTGTTTCTAGTGGTCGTTCAAATGGTACTCCGAGTTCATTTAAAAATTGAGTGATATACTCAGTCGTTTCGTATTCATGTAAACTCAATTCAGGATGTTGATGTAAATGTCTTCTATGTGTAGTTACAAATTCTAATTCATTCATCAAAATCATTCCTTTCTCCAAAATCCCCTTATCATAACATTAAATTTAATGATATTAAAAAGTCGAAACAAAGAGGAGGGGAGCTATCTGTTCTCAAGAAGTTAATCATTTACTCCTTTAAACTTAAACTGCTCAACCACATCTTCGTTTCAACTTACATTCATTTACGATTTATTAATCGTTTAATTTTCTTAACGCAGACACAATTTCACGTTTAGAATCTTCAACTTCTGAAGTTTGTTTAATGACTTTAGCAGGTGTACCTGCAACAACTGCACCTGCAGGAACATCTTGTGTCACAATAGCGCCAGCTGCAACAATTGCACCTTCACCAACACGCACACCTTCTAAAATAACTGCATTGGCACCGATTAAAACATTATCTTCGATGACAACCGGTGATGCACTAGGCGGTTCAATGACACCAGCTAATACTGAACCTGCACCTACATGTACATTTTTACCTGTAGTAGCACGGCCACCTAAAGTTGCATTCATATCTACCATTGTACCTTCGCCAACAACCGCACCGATATTGATAGTAGCGCCCATCATTACGACAGCACCATCTTCAATAATCGCTTGTTCACGAATAAATGCACCCGGTTCAATTCTAGCATTTGTATTTGTTAAGTCTTTTAAAGGAATCGCAGAATTACGACGATCCATTTCTATCTCAACATCTTTAAATTGATTTTGATATTTTTCATGGAATGGTTTCCATTCGTCTGCTTCTACAAAAATCACTTTAGAATTATCTGAACCAAATACTTTAAATGATTCAGGGAAAGTTACATTGTCAAAATTACCGTTAACATAAACTTTTAATGGTGTTGATTTTTTTGCATCACTAATATATTGAATAATTTCTTGGGCTGATAAATGTTGTACCATAATTTCGCTCCTTCAGTTAAATTATAAATTATCGAAAGTATAAAAACCTTTGTCTTTATGAATTAATTGTTCAGCTGCGCCAATTGCACCATTGGCAAAGATATCTTTAGATTGTGCTTTATGTGAAATAGTAATTGTTTCATCAGTACCAGCGAATAATACATCATGTTCTCCTACAATCGTACCACCACGAACTGCATGAATACCTATTTCATCAGGTGTTCGTTTTTCTGATTTATCATGACGATCATATACTGGCGTTGTTTTTTCACGTAACCCTTCAATGACATCATATAGTTTAACTAACGTACCGCTAGGGGCATCAACTTTTTTGTTATGATGCGCTTCAGTAAGTTCAATATCAAAGTCTTGTAATAGGGGAACAGCCGCTTCTAAAATTTTAGTCAGTGCATGAATACCATAACTCATATTCGCACTGAAAAATACTGGCATATTTTTACCTAGGTCTTCTAGTTTTTCAACTAATTTTTCTTTTTCACCAGTAGTTGCGATAACTAATGGTAATTTGAACGATTCTTCTAATAATGGGAATAGTAAATTAGGATTAGAAAAATCTATCGCAACATCGGCATCTTTTGCGTCAGCAATGTGTTCGTATTGTTGATAAGGTGTTGAATCTTTCGGTGAATCTTCGATAACGCCTACAATTTCATGGCCTTTTTCTTCAGCTAATCTAGCAACTCGTTGGTTCATAGCCCCATAACCAATTAAAAGAATTTTCATTATTTTTCACCTGCTTTAAATGTTTCATAAGCTTGTACTAATTTTTTACGATCATTTTCTTCTAATGGTAGAAGAGGTAAGCGTAGTTCATAGCTTCCAAAGCCTTCATGAGCAGTTAATGCTTTGATTGGTATAGGATTTACGTCTACAGATAGAGCATCTAACAATTGTCCAATTGGTTCGAACGCTTTAGTGATATCGTCCCCGTTTTGTTTAGCGTCATATAAATGTTGGAATTCTTTTGGAATAACATTAGCAATTACTGATATAACGCCATTACCACCACGTTCATAGAAATCAACTACATTATCATCGTTACCACTATAAATTGCAAATTCATCTTGATTAACTCGTTTTTTAACTTCTTCAAAGTAATCAAAATCATTTGTAGCATCTTTAAGTGCAACAATATATTGATTTTTACTTAACGTTTCAACTGTCTCTGGTTCAATCGTCATATTTGTACGAGAAGGCACATTATATAATACAACTGGTAATTCAACCGCATTTGCAATTGTTTCAAAATGTTGTACTAAACCGCGTTGATTCGTTTTATTATAATAAGGTGTAATTAACATGACTGCATCAGCGCCTAATTGTCTAGCTCGAACAGATGCTTGAATTGATTTTTCAGTATTATTTGTGCCAGTACCTGCAATTACAGGTACTTGTTTATCTACTAAATTTACTACAGTTTCTAATACATGCTCTTTTTCATCGTCATTTAAAGTAGGGCTTTCTGCTGTTGTACCATTTACAATGATTGCTTGAGCATTATTTTCTAGTAAAAATGAAACGTGACTTCTTAAAGCATCATAATCTACCTCGTTATTTACGAATGGTGTAGTTAATGCTACACCTACGCCTTTAAACATGTGTGTCATATTAAAGAACTCCTTTCAATTTTAAAACTTGTTCTAAAACTTGAACTGCGTTTAATGCTGCACCTTTCAATAAATTATCTGATGTACACCATACATGGAATGTATTGTCTAAAGAATCGTCTCTACGAATACGACCTACAAACACTTCGTCTTTACCAGTAGAATGTATTGCAAGTGGATATTCATTATTAGCTGGATTATCTACAAGAACTACTCGATCATCTTTGTCAAATAGAGCTTGAATTTCTTCTACAGTTGTATCTTGATCGAATGTGACATCCATTTCCACGCTATGACTATCTTGAACAGGTACACGAACACATGTAGCAGTTACTTTTAAATCTTTATCATTTAAAATCTTACGTGTTTCATCAATCATTTTTTGCTCTTCTTTTGTATAACCATTTTCTAAAAATACATCAATGTGTGGTAACACATTGTTATAAATAGGGTGAGGATAAGCTTCAGGTTCTTTACCATTTGCGCCCTCAGATAAATCTCTCTTACCCTTAATACCAGATCCTGAAACCGCTTGATATGTTGTATAAGCAACACGTTTTAAACCAAATGCTTCTTGTAATACTTTTAAAGGTACAACTGATTGAATTGTAGAACAGTTTGGATTTGCAATGATTCCTCTAGTGAACTTAGGTTCATTAACTTCTGGAACTATTAAATCTACATCTTCTGCCATACGCCATTGACTAGAATTATCAATCACTATAGCACCAGCTTGTTCAAACAGTGGGGCGAAATGTTCACTTGTACCACCACCTGCACTCATTAATACATAGTCAAAATGTTCACTTGCTGCTTCTTCAGTTAATTCTTGTACTGTATATGTTTGTCCTTGAAAATCTATATTTTGACCAGCAGAACGTGCTGAAGAAAATAACACTAATTCGTCAAAGGGAATTGCTTTTCTATCTAATGTTTCTAACATTTTTGTTCCTACTAATCCTGTTGCGCCAACTACTGCTAATTTTGTCATGTGTAAGTCACTCCGTTTTCAATATTATTAATATTGTGAAAAATTAAGTTAAATCAATTATATATCAAAAGCACCGTATAGTTCTTCGACAGCTTTTTCACCATTTTCAGCATCAATGACATAAGAAATACTAATTTCTGATGTGGTTGTTTGGTAGAAGGGGATTTTAGCATTAATTAAAGTTATAAATGCTTTAGATGCAACACCTGACATATCTCTCATACCAGAACCAATTAAAGAAATTTTGACATAAGCTTCGTTAATTTTATAATCAAGAGCTTCAAAATTAACTGCTAACTGTTCTAAAATTTGTGAGATTTGATGTACATCTGAGTCTTTAATACTAAATGATAATTGTAATCCTTCATGGTTAACGATTTGGGAAATCATATCCACGTTAACTGAGCCTTCTTCTAATTCAGTGAATAATTGTGTTAATAAACGATTATCTGGTAGGGGATATGTGATTGTAACATGCATCATGTGTTTATCTAATGCGACCCCAGTTACTGCTTTTTTCTCTAATAAATCACTTCTAGACATAATCCATGTTCCTTTCACATTTGATAAAGTTCTTCCTAAATATAGTGGAATATTGTAATTTTTAGCCAATTCAACACTGCGCGTCTCAAGCACGCCAGCACCAACTGCACTCATTTCCATCATCTCTTCATAAGATACATACTCTAAACGTTTAGCATGACTTAAAATTCGAGGATCTGTGGCATATACACCATCTACATCTGTATAGATTTCGCAAGGTATGTTATTGCTAGCTGCTAATGCCACTGCTGTAGTATCAGAGCCACCTCGACCTAATGTAGTTAATTCATGGTTCTCATTAATTCCTTGAAAACCAGCAATCACAAGTACATCATGTTGCTCAAATGCATCAGTGAAGGTTGATGGGTTAATTTCAGCAATTTTACTTTTTAAGTGATGTCCAATTGTTTTAATTCCAGCTTGGTATCCAGTCATGGCTTTAGCACTAACACCAATATCGTTTAGCACCATAGACAAATACGAAACTGTTTGTTGCTCTCCAGTTGTTAAAAGTAGGGCAAGTTCTTGCTCTTTTGGAGTTGACGTTAAGGATGATACATTTTCCATCAATTGATCTGTAGTTTTACCCATAGCACTCACTACAACAATCAGTTGTTCATCTTGTTCAACTCGATCTTTTAACATGTTGGCTATATTTTTAATCTTTGTAAAATCGCTGACGGAAGATCCGCCAAATTTCAAAACACTTCTATTCAAAATTTGTCCTCCTCAGTTAGTAGGGAGGCCCACCTATTCAATAAAAAAAGAACAAGTCTGGAATGCGACTTGTTCTACATTTATGTACAAGTGATGCACTCCATTATTATCAAATAATGACAAACTCTTAGCTCTTAACCAAAAAGTCCAACAAATGATATCTGCTATTATCATTCGTTTCGGCATTGCCCCCTTTCAATATTAGCTGTTAGCAGACAGTAATCTAATATTTACTCATGTTTAATGCGCCTCATCAAAATCTTATTCAATTGATATGTTTTTATTATACATATCTGACATGTGACTGTAAACCAATAATTGTGATTTTTTCAAATAAACAGAAAATTTTAAAGCCACTTTCTTTTAGCAAAGATTAGTGGCTTTTATGCAAAAGTTTGATTAAAACTTTTGTATTCCTTAAAACCTTATAGCATTTTAATGCTTAGTATCGCTTGTGCAATCGTTAGAAGAACGAGTGTATTCCTTTTTAACTTCTTTCAAAGATCAATAGTTTTTATGCAATCGTTTGTTAAAAATCTTAATAAAATAGGGGACTAAAATCCCATAAAAAACCCTTAAGTGACATCAACATTCACTTAAGGGTAATCAATATACTTTAATTATTGTAATACTCCAATTTCTTGTAAGTACTCTTCATAAGGAATTTCTTTTGAAACAGAACCTTGTGGATTTAAATCAATTACACGGTTAGCAATAGTGTTAATGAATTCAAAGTCATATGACGTAAAAATAAGTGAACCTTTAAATGATTTTAATCCATCATTGACTGCAGTAATACTTTCTAAGTCTAAATGGTTAGTTGGTTCATCTAATAATAATACATTCGCACTTGAAAGCATCATTTTACTTAACATACAACGTACTTTCTCTCCACCTGATAACACGCTTGCTTTTTTCTTAACTTCTTCACCACTAAACAACATACGTCCTAAGAAACCACGTAAGAACGTTTCAGTCTGTTCATCTTCTGGTGCATATTGACGTAACCAATCAACAAGATTCATGTTTACACCATCAAAGTATTCAGAGTTATCTTTAGGGAAGTAACTTAATGAAGTTGTAACGCCCCATTTATATGAACCTTCGTCTGGTTCCATTTCACCAGCTAAAATTTTAAGTAGGGTAGTTTTAGCAATTTCACTATCTCCAATTAAAATAGCTTTATCGTTAGGGTTCATCGTAAATGAAATATTATCTAATACTTTTTCACCGTCAATTGTTTTAGAAAGATTTTGGACACTTAACAAGTCATTACCAATTTCTCTTTCTGGAGTGAATTTCACATATGGATAACGTCTAGATGATGGTTGAATATCATCTAATTCGATTTTTTCTAATTGTTTTTTACGACTTGTTGCTTGTTTAGATTTAGAAGCATTTGCAGAGAAACGTGCCACGAAATCTTGAAGTTCTTTAATTTTTTCTTCTTTTTTCTTATTTTGTTCTTGTACCATTTTTTGAGCTAATTGACTTGATTGATACCAGAAATCATAGTTACCAACATAAACTTTAATTTTACCAAAGTCTAAATCTGCAATATGTGTACATACATTATTTAAGAAGTGACGGTCATGTGATACTACGATGACTGTATTTTCAAAATTAATTAAGAAATCTTCTAACCAACTAATAGCTGGAATATCTAAACCATTGGTAGGCTCATCTAGTAATAGTACATCTGGATCGCCAAATAAACTTTGCGCTAATAATACTTTTACTTTTTGATTATTTTCAAGTTCAGACATCTTTTTGTCTTGTAAAGATGCGTCAATACCTAAACCAGATAGTAAGTTTGCAGCATCTGCTTCTGCGTTCCAACCATTCATCTCAGCAAATTCGCCTTCAAGTTCAGCAGCACGAATTCCATCTTCATCACTGAAATCTGGTTTCATATAAATTTCATCTTTTTCTTTCATTACTTCATATAAACGTTCGTGACCTTTAATAACTACATCAAGTACACGTTCGTCTTCATATGCAAAGTGGTCCTGTTTTAAAATTGCTAATCTTTCATCTTTACCTAGTGATACATGACCAGTTTGTGAATCTAACTCACCAGATAATATTTTTAAGAAAGTAGATTTACCTGCACCATTCGCTCCAATTAATCCATAGCAATTACCATCAGTAAATTTAATATTTACATCTTCAAATAGTTTACGATCGCCAAAACGTAAACTTACATCAGTTACTTGTAACATGCATTTGCTCCTTTTTATATCGTTATTCTAACGGAAGAATTATATCATATTATTAAGATACTTTCGACCACCTACAACTTGTAATGATAGATTACTCCGCTCATGTTATACTATAAAAGAATAAATGACTCGAAGGAGAATATAATGGCACTAGAAAAAGATATCGTAGGTTCAATTGAATTTTTTGAAGTTACCGGCTTACAAGGTTCGACTTATATGTTAAAAGGACCAAACGGAGAACAAGTTAAACTGAATCAATCAGAAGTAAATGAAGAAGATGAATTACAAGTAGGTGAAGAATATAGTTTCTTTATCTATCCAAATAGATCAGGAGAATTATTTGCAACACAAAATATGCCTGATATCACTAAAGATAAATATGATTTTGCAAAAGTATTAAAAGTAGACCGTGATGGTGCACGTGTTGATGTAGGTTTACCAAGAGAAGTATTGATACCATGGGAAGATTTACCAAAAGTTAAAACACTTTGGCCAGAAGCTGGTGACAAACTACTTGTTACTCTAAGAATCGATAGAGAAAATCAAATGTTTGCTCGTTTAGCAAGTGAAGGTATTGTAGATAATATGTACACGCCAGTTCATGATGATAGTAAGCAAAATGAAATGTTAGAAGCTAGACCTTATCGTGTCTTACGTGTAGGTAGTTTCTTATTAAGTACGGAAGGCTACAAAGTCTTCGTACATGAATCAGAACGTAAAGCTGAACCTAGACTAGGTGAGTTAGTTAAAGTACGTATCATTGGCCATAATGAACAAGGTGAGCTAAATGGTTCATTCTTGCCATTAGCACATGAACGACTAGACGATGATGGACAAGTCATTTTTGATTTATTAGTTGAATACGACGGTGAATTACCATTTTGGGATAAATCAAGTCCAGAAGCCATTAAAGAAGTGTTTAACATGAGTAAAGGTTCATTTAAACGTGCTATCGGACATTTATATAAACAAAAAATCATCAATATTGAAACAGGTAAAATTAGTTTAACTAAAAAAGGTTGGTCTCGTACTGAAAACAAACAAGATAAATAATACAAAATCTTGTTTCTTCTATTAAAAAGGTAAACTTAATTTAATAACAACATTGTATTGCGTTGATTGAAACTCATATTTCAATCAACGCTATTTTTATGTTAACAATACTTACTTTAATATTTCCTCTTCTACTGAATTTCTCCTAAATCTTTGAATAATCTCAATACGATTAAAGTCTAAAAAGCTGATATATATAAGAATTTCTAATAACTTAACATAACTAAATCTAAACTTAACAAAACATTTACATTAACATAGTTTTTAATTAACAATGATTCGTTAATATTAGAACTGTAAGAAATACATATAACATTTGGGTTATTTATATTAGGAGGATGTTTCAATGAAAAAGTGGCAATTAGTCGGTACGACTGTATTAGGAGCTTCAGTACTTTTAGGCGCATGTGGCGGCGGTAACGGCGGTTCAGGCGAAGGTAAAGATGTAAGTGGTGAAGTAAAAGGTGACGGATCTTCAACAGTCGGTCCTATCATTGAAAAATTAAACGAAAAATTCGCTAAAGATTATCCAGACGCTACAGTATCATCAGGTACTTCAGGAACAGGTGGCGGATTCGAGAAATTCATTTCTGGAGAAACAGATTTCTCAAATGCTTCAAGACCTATTAAAGATGAAGAAAAGAAAAAATTAGAAGACAAAGGTATTAAATACAAAGAATATAAAATTGCTCAAGATGGTGTAACAGTAACAGTAAACAAAGATAATGACTTCGTAAAATCATTATCTAAAGACCAACTTAAAGAGATCTATTCTGGAAAAGCTAAAACTTGGAAAGACGTTAACTCTAAATGGCCTGATAAAAAAATCAAAGCGTTCTCTCCTGACCAATCACATGGTACATTCGACTTCTTTACTGAAGAAGTAATGGATAAAGGCGATATCAAAGCTGAGAAAAATGCTGATACTAACGTCATCGTACAATCAGTTCAAAAGAACGAACAAGGTATTGGTTACTTTGGTTATAACTTCTATCAACAAAATAAAGACAAATTAAAAGAAGTTAAAGTCAAAGATGATAAGGGCAAAGATACTAAACCAACTAAGAAAACAATCCAAGATAACTCTTATGCTTTAAGTAGACCATTATTCATCTATGCTAAAGAGAAATCATTAAAAGATAACAAAGCTTTCCAAGAATTCATGAAATTCACTCTTAAAGATGAAGGTAAATCTGCAGAAGATGCTGGTTATGTAGCACTTCCTAAGAAAGATTACAAAGATCAACTTAAAGAATTAAAAGATTACATTAAGAAAAACAGCAAAGACTCTGATAAAAAAGAAGATAAATAATTAACAATAGAGTTTGGGAATACAACGAAAATCAATACAAAGTGGATTAATTCAGCCACTTTGTATGATTTTCTTTTCAGGTTAGCACATAAATATCATGAGTCTTTACTCTTATCAACCTGAAATATTCCCACTCTTTTTTTATAATTGGGAGATTAAAGAAGAGAGGTTTTCATATGGTTTCAAATACAAACATTAGAGAAATGATTGCTAAAAACAATGCCAAAAAGGGTGGCATGAGCGATAAAATAGTGCCAATCATTTTAGCTATCATTTCAGCAATTTCAATTTTAGTAACTTTAGGGATTTTATTTACATTACTAACTGAAACAATCACTTTCTTTACACGTGTATCAATCACAGAATTTTTATTTTCTACAGATTGGAACCCGTTCTCAGCTAAACCTTCATATGGTATTTGGGCATTAATCATTGGAACACTTAAAATCACAATTATTGCAGCTTTATTCGCAGTTCCAATTGGATTAGGCTCAGCTATTTATTTAAGTGAATATGCTTCAGATAGAGCTAGACGCATTATTAAACCAGTACTTGAGGTGTTAGCAGGTATACCAACTATCGTGTTCGGTTTCTTCGCATTAACATTTGTTACACCGATTTTAAGATCTATATTTCCTGACTTAGGTAGTTTTAACTCAATTAGTCCTGGATTAGTAGTAGGGGTAATGATTATCCCACTTATTACAAGTATGAGTGAAGATGCAATGGCATCAGTTCCAAACAAAATTCGTGAAGGTGCATTAGGGTTAGGTGCTACAAAATTAGAAGTTGCAATAAAAGTTGTTTTACCTGCAGCAGCTTCAGGTATTTTAGCATCAATTGTCTTAGCTATTTCAAGAGCAATTGGAGAAACAATGATCGTATCTCTAGCAGCTGGTAGTACACCTACAGCTTCATTAAACCTAACTGGGTCAATCCAAACAATGACTGGTTATATTGTTCAAGTTGCTACAGGAGATGCTACTTTCGGATCAGACGTTTACTACAGTATCTATGCGGTAGGATTCACGCTATTTATTTTCACATTAGCTATGAACTTACTATCACAATGGATTTCTAAACGTTTCAGAGAGGAGTATTAAAATGTCTACAACAACTACTAACGTAGCAAATCATAACAAAACATTAGTCGATCAAAATAAAGTCGAAAAAAATATTTCTAGTCGTATGACGAAGAATAAAGTATTTAAAGGTATATTCTTAGCTTGTACATTAATAGGATTAATCGTATTAGCAGCATTATTAATAGATACATTAATCAAAGGTGCTGGTCATTTAACACCTTCATTCTTCACTAACTTTTCTTCATCTACACCATCTATGGCCGGTGTTAAAGGTGCTTTAGTGGGAACATTATGGTTAATGATTACTATCATTCCAATTTCAATTATTTTAGGTGTCGGTACAGCAATTTATCTTGAAGAATATGCTCGTAAAAATCCATTTACAGACTTTGTGAAAGTTTGTATTTCTAACTTAGCCGGGGTACCTTCAGTAGTATTCGGTTTATTAGGACTTACATTATTCGTACGTGGTATGGGAATCGAGTCATTATCTCTTGGCAAATCTATTTTAGCTGGTGCATTAACAATGTCTTTATTAATCTTACCTGTCATTATCGTAGCATCACAAGAAGCTATTCGCGCGGTACCCAATTCAGTACGAGAAGCGTCATATGGTTTAGGTGCAAATAAATGGCAAACGATTTACAAAGTCGTTTTACCGGCTGCATTACCAGGTATTTTAACTGGATTTATCTTAGCTTTATCTCGTGCATTAGGCGAAACAGCGCCTTTAATTTTGATTGGTATTCCAACAATTCTATTACGTTTACCAAGCGGCATCATGGATCAATTCCAAGCATTGCCAATACAAATTTATAACTGGGCTAAAATGCCTCAAGAAGAATTCCAAAATGTTGCGTCAGCAGGCATTATCGTATTATTAGTTATCTTATTATTAATGAACGGTTTAGCAATATACTTCCGTAACAAATTTAGTAAGAAATTTTAAAAACAAACGAAATCTTAATATTGGGAAAGCGATATTGATTATTAAGTAGACTTATTTCAACTTAATTATTTAGAAGGAGTTTTATACTATGGCTAACAAACAAGTCGAAGAAAACAAGAAATTAAATGAACTTAAAAGCAATTCAGGGCAAAGCGTTTCTACAATTGTAACTACAGATGATAAAAAAGATTCAATTTCAGATAGCGAAAGAAAAGTAGTATATTCTACTCAAAATTTAGATTTATGGTATGGCGATAACCATGCACTTCAAAATATCAATTTAGATATTCTTGAAAATAACGTCACTGCTATTATTGGACCATCAGGTTGTGGTAAATCAACTTATATTAAAGCATTAAACCGTATGGTAGAACTTGTACCTTCTGTAAAAACAGCTGGTAAAATTTTATACCGCGATCAAAACATATTTGATGCTAAATATTCAAAAGAGAAATTAAGAACTAATGTAGGTATGGTATTCCAACAACCAAATCCATTTCCAAAATCTATTTACGACAATATTACTTACGGTCCAAAAACACATGGTATCAAAAACAAAAAAGTATTAGATGAAATTGTTGAAAAATCACTACGTGGTGCTGCTATTTGGGATGAATTAAAAGACAGATTACACATGAATGCGTATGGTTTATCTGGTGGACAACAACAACGTGTTTGTATAGCTAGATGTTTAGCGATTGAACCTGATGTTATTTTAATGGACGAACCTACATCAGCATTAGACCCAATCTCTACTTTAAAAATAGAAGAATTAGTTCAAGAATTAAAAGAAAATTATTCAATTATTATGGTTACACATAACATGCAACAAGCGGCGCGTGTTTCTGATAAAACTGCTTTCTTCTTAAATGGTTATATTAATGAATATGACGACACTGACAAAATTTTCTCAAATCCTGCTGATAAGCAAACTGAAGATTATATTTCAGGACGATTCGGATAATAGATGGCAGTTATTAGACAAAAATACGAAGATCAACTAGAAGGCTTAATCAAAGATTTACGCCGACTAGGTCTTCGTGTTTATTTTAATATTGAGAATGCCTTAGTGTCGTTAAGTGAAGAGAAGAGAACATTTGCCAGAGAAACTATTCAAAAAGATAAAGAAATCAATCATCTAGATCATGAAATTAATGAAAAAGTGATTATGTTGATTACAAAACAGCAACCAATAGCTACAGATTTGAGAATGATGATGTCAGCATTAAAAATTTCTACAGATTTAGAGCGAATGGGAGACAATGCAGCTAATATCGCTCATATTAGACTTCGAGTCAAAATAACTGACCATTATGTATTAACTAGATTAAAAACAATGGGTAAACTTGCTATGTTAATGCTTGAAGATTTAAATACAGCCGTTAAAAATGAAGATATTACTTTGATTAAAGAAATTATCGAACGCGATCAAGATATTGATGACTTATATATCAATATCGTTAATACTACTTACTTAATTGATAATGATCCTTTCGTTGCTGGACAAGCTCATTTAGCCGCTAGAAACTTAGAACGTGTAGGGGACCATATTAGTAATATTGCTGAAAGTGTATATTACTTCTTAACTGGTAACCGTTATGAAACATCACATTAATCTACCTATATAATCCAAATTAACAAATAAACATGTAATAGCCCCTCAAATGAATGATGATTATTTCATTTGAGGGGCTATTATTATAATTATTTTGATTGACCTTCAATCTTATCAGTTAATGCAATTGCTTCATCTACTAATTCAGAAATATATCGAATAGTATCTTTTAATGGCGCTTCAGTTGTAATATCTACACCTGCTTGATTAGCTAATTCAACAGGAGATAAACTGCCACCTGATTTTAACGTATTTAACCAAGCATCGACTGCTGGTTGACCTTCATTTTTAATTTTTTGAGAAACAACCGTACCGATTGTTAAACCTGCAGAATAAGTATATGAATATAATCCCATATAATAGTGTGGTTGTCTCATCCAAGTTAACTCGGCACCATCAGTCATTTCAACTGCGTCACCGAAAAATGTTTGGTAAACGTTTAACATAATATCATTAAGTACTGGAGCAGTTAAAGATTCTCCATTATCTACTTTTTTATAAACTTCCCGTTGATATGCCGCTTCAAGTAAGTGTGTCACCATATTATGATAATAAGTACGTGATAAAATTGAGCCAATCACCCAACGTTTAAAACGAGGGTCATCACTATGGTTAAATAAATAATTGGCCATCAACATTTCATTCATAGTAGACGGGGCCTCTACAAAATACATAGATGCTTCAGATTCCAAGAAATTTTGATGTGTTTGTGCTAATGTAAAATGTCCAGCGTGACCTAATTCATGTGCTAATACAAATGTTTCAGCCATTTTACCCGTCCAAGAAATAAAGACATATGAATGTGTAAAATATGGACTAGCACAAAATGCGCCAGTATCTTTGCCTTTATTTTGAGCAAAATCTATCCAATTCATGTTCAAACGATTCAAATGCGATATCTAGCATTTTTGTCGTACCATATAAATCATAAGGTTGATTAATAGTAGGGGATAAACTAGCTAAAGTTTGTTCTACTTTAGGATCTAGTTGATATGGTTTACGCTGAATGAGTTGCTGAATATAGTGTGGATATTGTGTTTCAGCTAGTAAGTGTTGTAATTCATCATCATCTAAATCTAATATTTCCGATTCTAAAAATGATAGCTGACTTGCGATTTTACCATATGAAGTATTTAATTTCGCATTTAATTGTTGTGCTGTTTCATCACTAGTATCTACACTTAGACGTAATTCTGAATAGTTTCCTAGACGATCTAATTGTATTAATAGAGTCTCATACTCATGTAATGCTTTTTCAGCAATTTGATAGTTTGTTAGTTGACCAGCAAATCGTTTATTAAAATCTATAGTTGAAGCCATTATTTCTTCTAACGTTTCGTAAAAGGCATCATCATTTTGGAATAAGTCTTTTAAATCCCAGGTTTCTGAACTTGATACATCTTTTCTATTAGGTAAGCCTTGAGACAATATGTTTCACTCCCTGTTTGTTAATATACGTCATATTATACATTAGTTATTTTTCTTACGCAGTTGATTCAGATAGGAAAATCAAACTTTAATTAAAAGTGTTATTAATGAGATATACTACTATAGTAGGTTTAGTTGTTAGTTAGAAAATAGTATAATAAAAATAGTGTTATTTTAAATAAGGAGAATTCGTATATGACAATTTTTGATATGCCCAATTTCCTATGGATTACTATATTAGCGGTCATCATACTAACAGTGTTTTGCACTTTAGTATTACATAGATGGTTTATTGCGGCAGTAATTTCATTTGTGGTTTTAGGTGTGTTGGCATTCTTAATCCCTAACTTTCAAGATATTACATATCAACCGTTATTAGGATTTGCTGCTTTTATGGCAATAATCAGTTTAATTATTAGTTTCTTATTATGGTATTTCACTCGTAATTGGAGACGTGAAAGAAAGAAAAAACGACTCGAAAAAGATATGCGTAGATATGAACAATTTGAACATGACTATAATGATGATTTCGATAAATATCGTCGTCGTTAAATATAATTTTCATAACCCGATTCTGAATATAACTAACAGAGTTGGGTTTTTAATTTTGATGTAACTAAACATTTTTACAATATAAATATTAGCGTCTATAAACTTTGGCGTTATTAATTTAATATCATCATTTTTATGGAGAGATATCAATGAATATTTTTAAAATAATCACTGCAAAGTGCATACAAATGATTGTTGTGCTGTTAGTTTTATCAACGATTACTTTTTTATTGATGAAATTATCACCGGGTAATCCAGTTGATAAGATTTTACATTTAGATACTGCACAAGTTTCAAATACACAAATTAAAGCAACAGAGGACAAACTTGGACTAAATGATTCCATATTTATTCAATGGTGGCATTGGATCAATCAAATTTTACATTTGGATTTAGGTGTTAGTTATCAAACAAATGAGCCAGTTACTCAAGAAATCACTAACTATGCACCCCCAACTTTAATTATAACTTTAGGTACACTTGTTGTTTCTATTATTATTTCATTACCATTAGGTATCTTAGCAGCAATCCATTATCATCGCCCAATTGATAAAATAATAAGAATAGGTACTTCATTATTGGTCAGTTTACCTGCATTTTTTATAGGTATACTTTTATTATATATATTTGATTTGAAATTAAACATCTTACCACCAGCTAGTGATGGTCAATTTGTTTCATATATACTTCCAATTTTAACAATGAGTATTGGTATGTGCGCATACCTCATTAGATTAATTAGATCTAATTTGTTAGATTTATATCAAAGTCCGATCGTACAAGTTTCTCGATTACGAGGTATGTCTGAACACTATATTCTATTTCATGATTTATTAAAACCTGCACTTTTACCAACCATTCCATTGATTGGGTTATCAGTAGGTAGTTTAGTCGGAGGTACGGTGGTTATTGAAAATCTATTTGAAATACCTGGTTTAGGTGCTTTTTTAGTCGATAGTATACGTTCTAGAGATTATCCCGTTATCCAAGGCGTTGTTTTATTTATCGGCACTTTAGTCATTATTATTAATACCTTAGCTGATTTATTAAGTGTAATGTTAGACCCAAAACAACGTTTGGCTTCACACCGTAATACAAAGAAATCGTCTCAAGGATATGAACAAAAGGAGGCGACACCTCATGAAAATTAAATTCAACAAGAAAAACTGGATATTTTATGTATTTTTCATTTATATTTTAATCATTATTCTGATGCAATTTTTTGTAAATGATGAAACTGCTATAAAAGTTAATTTATCTCAAACATTTGAGCCAATGAGTGGAAAACACTTTTTAGGAACTGATGATTACGGAAGAGATTTATTTACACGTTTAGTTGTTGGTGCACGTTCAACTTTGTTGGTAACAGTATTAACACTTATCATTACAGTCATTATTGGCGTTCCACTTGGTTTATTAGCAGGTTATAAAAAAGGTTGGACAGACAATATTATTATGCGTGCAATCGATATCGGATTAAGTATTCCAGAATTTGTTATTATGATTGCTTTAGCAAGTTTCTTTCATCCAAGTATTTGGAATTTAGTTATAGCTATTACAGTTATAAAATGGATGAATTATACAAGAGTCACAAGAGGAATAGTTAACAGCGAGATGCATCAATCTTATATACGTATGGCACAACTTTTCAAAGTACCTACATCGAAGATTCTTTTTAAACATTTATTGCCTAAAGTATTACCATCAATATTAGTATTAGTCATTGTAGACTTTGGGAAAATTATTTTATATATTAGTTCGTTATCATTTTTAGGTCTTGGTGCTCAACCACCTTCACCAGAATGGGGCGCGATGTTGCAAGCAGGACGTGATTTTATAACTTCTCATCCTATTATGATGATTGCACCTGCAACGACTATTGCTATTACAATCTTAATATTTAATTTAACCGGTGATGCTTTACGTGATCGTTTATTAGAAAGGGGAAATCGATAATTGAATACTATAGACATTAAAAATCTCTCAATTGAAGACGAACATAGAAACCAACTAATAACAAATGTCGATTTTACTATATATGATAAACAAGTAAATGCCATCATTGGTGAAAGTGGGGCAGGAAAAACGCTATTGATGCGTTTTATATTAAATCAACTACCGTCGCATTTTCGAGTTAATTGTGATCATTTTCATTTTAATGATCACTCTCATGGCACTATTCAATACCAATTAGGTAAAGATATCGGGTATATTTCTCAAAATTATACACAAAGTTTCAATGACCACTCTAAACTAGGCAAACAACTTGTTGCTATTTATCGCACCCATTACGATGTAACAAAACAAGAGGCTATTTCTAAAGTAAATAAAGCATTAGGATGGGTGAACTTAGAAGGTGAATTTATATTACAACGTTATAGCTTTCAATTATCAGGAGGGCAGTTAGAACGTGTATATATCGCTAGCGTACTTATGCTTGACCCGAAACTCATTATTGCTGATGAACCGGTTGCATCTTTGGACGTTGTAAATGGACAACAAATTATGGATTTATTACAACATATTGTTAAAGATCATCATCAAACCCTTTTAATTGTTACTCATAACATGAGTCATGTTTTAAAATATGCAGATTATATTAATGTTATGAAATTTGGACAAATCATAGATTATGGCGACCTTAACTATTTTCAAAGTCACCATATCAATCCTTATTCTCAACAATTATTACATTCTAGAAGTCATTTAAAGAGGGATGAACATGATTAAATTAGACAATGTTTCTTTCAATTACCATAAAAATCTACCTGTGTTGAAACATATTAATTTAACAATACAAGATAATGAAATCGTTGGTATTGTTGGGGAAAGTGGGTCAGGGAAGAGTACACTTGCCTCATTATTAATGAATGAACACAGCCCATCAGAGGGATTTATTAAGTCAGATACTCAAGACATACTACCTGTATTTCAACATGCTTCAGAAAGTTTTAATCCTAATATGACTATCCAACAGTCATTGTCTGAACCTTTGATCTACTATAAAAAGTATAATGATAATGATATTGATAAAATCATCAACGATACAACACAATCATTTAATTTACCGTTATCTTTACTAACAAAATATCCAAATGAATTAAGTGGTGGTCAGCTACAACGTTTTAACTTGATGCGTACGTTACTCGCAAAACCACAAATATTAATTTGCGATGAAATTACATCCAATTTAGATGTTATCGCAGAACAACACATGTTAGATATTTTAAAAGAAAATTATCAAAAACATATACAAACTTTAATTATGATTTCACACGATTTGTCTGTCATTCAGCGGATGTGTCAACGTATGATTGTATTACAAAATGGCGAAATTGTTGATGATTTTGAAACTGGATTGTTATTTAATGAGGACCGACATCCTTATACTAAACAACTTGTTCAAGCATTTGAATAAATAAGTTAAAAAGTGAGTGGGGAAGGCATTACATTGCCAACCTCACTCACTTTTTTATTGTTTTATTGAATGTTACTTTTTATTTTTAAAGGCATCTTGTATATGGTCAAGTTGATCAATTGTAAGTTGATGTCCACCTTCACCAAAGTACCATGCATTTGATTCAAATTGATATACTTCATCATTTTCAATTGCTTTAACATTTTTAATGACTTTATTATTTAATTCTTTAGGTATAGTTTTGTCATTACCATCTTTAGTACGGTTAATTACGAATATTTTATCAGGATTAATTTTATTTAAGTATTCATAACTCACTTGATTTCCCGCTGAATTTGCTTTCATATTGTCATCAGCATGTTGAATACCTAGATCTTTATTTAAAAAGCCACCAAAACGACCAGTATTAGCAAATGCTTTCATACCTTTATCATCAACCAACAATAATAATACTTTGTCTTTAGTAATTACACGTTGTGTTTCTTTAACTTTATCTTTCAATTGTTTATTTAAAGATTTGGCTTTTTGCTTTTTATCAAATATTTTACCAAGTTGATTTGTCGTATTTTCAATTGAAGAAATATAGTTATCGTTATCGGGGCTTACAAATAAAATTTTAGCATTAGGTGCTGCCTTCTTCATTTCATCAACCGTTTTCGTATGTGCTTGTCTGAAAGAAGCAAGTATTAAGTCTGGTTTTGCTTTAGCTAAATTATCATAATTAGGTCGCCCAGGGTTTCCTAAATTAATGTATTTTTTATCTTTGAATTCAGATAAAGAGTGGGGCAAAAAGCTATTACCTTGACCTTTCGCAATTGCTTTAATATGACTTTGAAGACCCATTTGTTGCATAATATCTAAAGCACCGTAGTCCATAACTGCGACATTTTTAGCATTTTTAGGTACCTTGACTGTCTCAGTTTTCTTATCTCCTTTAGAGTGGGTATTGTTTTTATCTTTAAATTCATATGTATTCTTTATAGTAACTGTGTCTTTATTTTGTTCCTTTGATTTATGAGAACCTTGACTACAAGCTACTAAAATTAATCCTATCATTAAAATAAATAATAATTTACATGTATTTTTCATAATAATCCTCCTTATCAATATTATAATTGAAAATGAGAATCATTATCAATAGAAATTTTACTTATTTTACAACCATTTATCTATTACTTCACATACGGCTTCATTAGTATTTTCAATTAATGTAATATTAGTATTATTGATGAATGTTGTATGGTCCATATGTTCATTTGTGACAAAGTAGCCTTGTGTAGCATGTTCTAGCATTTGAATATCGTTATGATCGTTACCAAAAGCTATATATTCAGTGGTATTACCAATGAGTTTTTGGATAGTAGTATGTTTATCAATACCTTGAGCTGTAATATCAATATATCGTTCATTAAGATGATGTATAAGTTCAACTGATTTAGATTTTTCAGCTAAAAACGTAGCAATTTCTTCAAAATCATCTTTACGAATTTCTAATATAATGGCTTTAATTGGTTGAGAAATGTCATTCATATCTAAAGCCTTTGCAGTATTATTAGGGTCAATTCGTTGAAATAATTCATTTGTAGTATCTAAGTTCGTTGAATAGTTGTATTTATCATCAAATATGTATTTTAGTTGGTATGCATTTACAATATCTTTAATTAATTGCAAATCATCGAGTGGGATTGATTTAATAACTTCAATACGACCATTTTGAGAAATAATTGAGCCATTGCCACCAATAAGTGTAAAATCTTCAAATTCTGGAATTACTGGTAATAAATCTCTAATTGGACGTGCTGATGCAAATATAACTTGATGACCGTTAGCATGTAGTTTAAATATACGATCGATAATACGTTGATCTACATGTAGACCATCAAATGAAATCGTACCATCAATATCAAAAACAAAATTCATAAAACAAAACTCCTAAACTAAAATGATGAACTTATTATAGCATAGTGTAAGTTAGCGTTAAAAAACGAAATTCATTTGTAATAAACTGAAAATAGGGTCCCCTGTATCGAATATCTATAACTTCCTATAATATATATTATGTAAACTAAAATTAAAAAACAACTTAGTCTCCTTGGATTATTCTTAAATTCTAAATTTCACTACCGTATTTTATATTTTACAATTCGTTATATTTTTAAGTAGTTTTGTTTTTGTATGACTTATAACTATTAAACCTTAATTTATCCTGTATTGATTTTTATAAGTCTATAGTTAATAATATCCATTAGCTTGTTAATCTCAATATAAGATAAATTATTACTTTGATACAGACCATCAAATAATTTCTATTAAATGCTAACTGTTATAATCTCACAGAAACTAAGACTATTATGTGAGATACCAATAAATGCTACAACTTCAGGTTATGTCATATCGCATGACTGACATATCTATTGATATTAACAATTAATCATCTATATGAATTCTTTTTACACATATATTATTAATGAAATTTAACATATAAAATCATATAACTCTAAACTTCGGTACACGATTATTAACACAAATCTATTTATACATATTTGTAAATTAAATAATAGATTTAAACATTCCTGTACGTAGTTTGTTTTATTTTTGCTAATTTTAGATATATTCCACTTATAAATAATTTATTAAAAATTTCGCTATAACTATTGTTGTTAAGCGATTCTATTATGCTATGATTATTTTAGTAGGGTGCAATATGATTATAAAAATTAGAATTTTTATAATATTTATTTGTAGATTTTAACTTTTGAATAAAGTAGATAAATAAAAAAAGAGATTGAGACACTGGTCCCAACCTCTTAAATACAATGAATTATTCTATTTAACTTACTTTTTTACTTTTCTACGAATACGATCTAATGTAGTGAATAACCAATATTTCACTTTGTTAATTGGCTTATAAAAATCTCCTATTAACTCTTCAATTTGAACATTAAAGCCTCGTTTAAAGCGATAAACACCGTAGTCCTCACTATTTTCAGTAAAATCACCAGATAAGCCATAAAAATTGTAACGATCATAGCCATTATCGAAGCAATAATTAATCATGAACCAATGCATCATGTATGGACCCATGTATTGATTGAATTTTTCTGATGAACCACCTGAGAAATAGTTAACTTCATAAGCATTAGCAAAGTATACACCTGAAGCAAGATTCAATATTGAACCATCAGTTTGACGAATTTCACTCGCTTGAAGCATTTCTTTTTTGTCATGCTCAATTTGTTTGTCTAACTCACTAATTTTCTTAAGTTGCTTATCACTTTTATTTTCGTTAGCCATCATTTGATCGCGGCGACTTTCTTTATCATTTAGTGAATGCTGTAATGATTCAATATATTCATCTAAATCAATATATGCTAAAGGAACTAATACTTTATCTCCATAATGGTCTATAAAATTATAAAAGTATTGATCCGTTTTAGAAGCAAAACCAGTTCTTTCTTCAGTTTCACGATAAAGTTCTAAGAAGATATCAAATTCGTCCCTACTTAAAAATCTTACTTTAACTCCGTAGTTTATCGCTTTATTAATATTTCTTTTACGTTGACTATCAAATTCTTTTTTCAATGATGCTGGTGTTTTTCCTTCTAAATTTAATACACCCATCCATCTTACTTGACTGAAATTATCATATGTTGTTGTAAATCCATGATGCTCATAGCCATGTGATTTAAATAAATTAACGAGTGCATCATTTTTTTCATGATTATCTAGAGGTTTAATATCTTTATCATAAATTTGATAAATCCAATATGGATCCATTTTGACATATAAACATTGATGTTGTTGTAAGTATTTTTCTAACTCTCTCAAATAAAAGTCAACTAGTCCTAAGTCAGAATAATCCATAACAGGGCCGCGGTTTGAATAATAAACGTAACTACCCATTGTTGGAATTTTAGAAAATAGACTTGCTGCAATGACCTTATTACTTTCATCTTTTATACCTAATAATACAACCTGAAAACCATCTGTTTCACGAGTAGCAATATTTTCTTTTACTTGAAAATAATGACTTTTTAAAGATGGATTTTGTACAAAGTTCTCAAATTCTTTAACTGTCAACTCTGTAAATTTCATATTTAGATAATTCCCTTCCTAATAAAAATTTATTATTTATGTTTATTTTTTAAGTAATTTCTTTAATGTAGTATAAACAGTGTACATAGGTTTATTTATTGGTTTAAGAAAATCTCCTACATATTCAATGACATCAGCATTATAGCCTTTTTTAAATTTAATTACACCAGCATCTTCTGCATCTTCTGTGAAGTCCCCACTGATTCCATAGAAATTATAACGGTTGATGCCATGTTCTAGTGCATAATTAATCATTGTCCATTGTACAGCATAACTACCTGCGAAGTGTCGATATTTGTTTGACGTACCGCCTGCATAGTAAACAACTTCGAAAGGATTAATAAAGAAGTAACCTGCAGAAATTGGTAATTCATTACCATGTTCTGCTTGAAGTCGTTCTGCTTCATCTAATTTCTGTTGATTAGCAGCTATTTGTTGCTCTAAGTTAGCCTTTTTATTATGTGATTTTTTATTATCTGGGCGCTTTTCAATATCTTTGATGGCTTTATTTAAATCTTTGTTTAGTGTTTCTTTTTCATTATTTAACTCTTCAATATATTCATCAAAATTAATATATGCTAATGGCACTAAAACTCGATCTTTGAAATGTTTAAAACGATCATAATAATAATTATCGTCTCTATCTTGGAATTCTTTAGTTTCTGATGTATCTTCCATAAATGATCTAAATATTGGTAATTCTTCTTCGGATAAGAATTTAACTTTCACACCATTTTTTTGTACCTTTTTAGTATTACGTTTACGTAAATTATCCATTCCGTCTAAAACATCTTTAGCAGTCTTGTCTTTTAAGTCTAATACTGAATGATATCTAACTTGTAATACTGGATGAAAGCCTTTATGAAAACCTTCATGTTTAAACCCTAGTGATATCATTTTATCAAATATCCAATCATGGCCGGCATTTCCAAGGACTTCCCCATCATGATTTAAATATTGATACGGTACATACGGATCTACTCTTAAATAAAGACAGTTATGTTTTTTAACATATTTAGTTAATTCATTAAAAAAGTAATGAACTAATTCTTTATTATCATAATCAATGACTGGACCTCTATTAGTATAGAAATACTTGAAGAATTTCAACACTGGTACTGCTGTTAGTAAACATGCTGCAATGACTTCATTGTCATTATTCTTAATACCAACTAAATGTGACTCTGTACCTTCAGCAAGTTTCAATTCATAGTTACCTATCATTTGTGTGAAATGGGTGTAAGGCATTTGGTCTGTAAAATCGCCAAATTCCTTCGCTGTTAAGTTTGTAAACTTCATTATCATAACTCCTATTGTTTTTATCTCTATTTTTATCTCTGTTAAGAATTCGATTTAAGTTCAAATTATACTATGTTCAAATGATGTTACTTTCTATGTATATAATATCTAATAATACTTAAATATGTGCAATATAAATATTGCTATTTATGGTGTCCATATAAGTTATTACTGGTACACCTTAAAAATTAATTGTTTTAATAATATTAAGAATGCCTTTCATAACCTTTTTCAACTTATTTTGACTAAATGTAATAAATAATAGTATGAGTTAAATATATAAACCCATACTATTAATGTATTATCATCTATTATTTTAATGCATTTACAAACCTATTGCCAATGACTTCCCTTAAAACATTGTAAAATTTATGCAATTTGATTAAGTTCTATCATAATACGTGTATTAAATTACATATATCCTTTATATTTACATTTTTCTGATTTATCATGCTATGAATTAAAATCCATATATTTAAATTATTGATTTAGTGCATGTCGTATCGAGTTGAAATATTTAATATTTTCTTCAGTCGAATCATTATCGAAGCGTCTTACTATTTCACTACCTATGACTACTCCATCTGCAATTTGTGAAATATCTTTAACGTGTTGCACATTTCTAATTCCAAAACCAGCTACGACCGGAACCTGAGCAGTTCGTTTAATTAAATTAAGTTTGGATTTTAACTCTGGATGGAACTCACCATTTTTTCCAGTAGTTGCATTCATTGTAACAGTGTAAATAAAACCTTCAGCTTTTTCAGCTATTAATTTCATTCGTTCTTCAGTCGTTGTCATAGCAATTAATGGAATTATTTTCACATTACTTTCATGTGTTTGTTGTTTTAATTTTTGAGCAAGTTCAAATGGTAAATCAGGTATAATCACTCCATAAACACCTGCTCGTTGACAAGCTTCAAAAAATGCTTTTTCACCATAATTACAAATAATATTATAGTAAGTCATTAACACATACTGACTTTTAATTTCTAATTGATGTAATTCTAGTTGATCGAAAATGTATTCAATTGTAATACCTTCTTCTATAGCTTTTCCACCAGCTTCCATTATTGTCGGTCCATCTGCCACTGGATCTGAAAATGGTACACCAACTTCAATAATATCTGCGCCACACTGACTCAACACTTTCATATGTTCTATCATTTTAGAATTGCCCATTATATATGGAATAAATAGTTTACTCATTTGTGTCACCTCTTTGTTGTGTGTATTGACGTATCGTATTCATATCTTTATCACCACGACCAGAAAGTGTTACAACAATGATGTCATCTTTATTCATAGTTGGAGCTAGTCTTTCTACATAACTTAATGCATGCGCACTTTCAATGGCTGGAATAATTCCTTCAGCTTTAGTGAAACGTATTAAAGCTTCCATAGCCTGTTCATCACTAGCTTCGGTATAAGTTACACGTCCAATGTCGTTATAATAAGAATGCTCAGGACCAATACCTGGATAATCTAAACCAGCTGAAATGGAATGTGCTAATTGCACTTGTCCATGCTTATCTTGAATTAAATACATTTTGGCACCATGTAAAACTCCAGGATTTCCCTTACCAATTGCAAGTGCATGTTTATCAGTATTTTTACCTTTACCTGCTGCTTCAACACCATATAGCTTCACATCATCTTGAATAAATGGATAAAATGTGCCGATAGCGTTAGAGCCACCACCAATACAAGCAACGATTGCATTCGGTAATCGATGCTCTTTGTTCAATATTTGAGATTTTATTTCTTTTCCTATTACGCTTTGTAAATCTCTAACTATTGTTGGAAATGGATCTGGCCCTAATGCAGACCCTAAAAGATAATGTGTATCTTCAACATGACTAACCCAATATTGCAATGCCTTGTTTACTGCATCTGATAAAGTGCCTTGACCTTCTTCAACCGAAACAACTTTAGCGCCTAACAATTCCATTCTAAATACATTCAATTGTTGTCTTTGAATATCTTCTTTTCCCATAAAAACAATAAGTTCCATATCGAATAATGCGGCAACTGTTGCGCTAGCCACGCCATGTTGTCCAGCACCTGTTTCAGCTACTAGTTTACGTTTTCCCATACGTTTTGCTAATAACGCTTGTCCAAGTGCATTATTAATTTTATGCGCACCAGTGTGGTTAAGGTCTTCTCTTTTTAAATAAATTTTTGCTCCACCTAACTGCTCTGTATATGCTTTGGCATTAGTTAATGGTGTTTCTCTCCCTACATATTCTTTTAAATAATATTGAAGTTCATCTTGAAATGTTTGATCATTTTTAGCTTTTTGGTATGCTTGTTTTAGTTCTATGATTGCTGGCATTAATGTCTCCGGTACATATTGTCCACCATATTCTCCAAAGAACCCTAATTCATCTGCTTCCGTTTGTATTTGTTTAATCATAACTCATTCCCCTTTCACTATATTAAAGATTGTTTTCATTTTGCGTTTATCTTTTCGTTCATTTGTTTCAATACCAGAGGCGATATCATAACCTAAATGTTTTAAAGGCATATGTTGAATCGTCTTAATATGTTCATCATTGAGACCACCTGCTATTAAAAATGGTGTATCTTCAATATGTTTTATTAAATTCCAATCAAAAGTTTGACCTGTACCACCATATTCAATAGATGGTGTATCTATAATAAATAAATCAACATACGGTTTATATAAATCAAGTTGACTATTGAGGTCTTGAGTAGCGGGTAACGCTTTAAAAATTTTAATATTTGGATATTGGTGTTTAACCCATTTGATAAGTTCAATATTTTCGTTACCATGAAATTGGATTGTATCAATATTAGTAAGCGTAACTAGTTGTTGGATTTGATTCTTATCTGGATTCACTACAACAACTACACGTTGTATAGTCTTAGGAACAAGCGCTGACAAATGCTGAATTTGATTAATGTCTAGATGACGTCGACTTTTGGAAAAATGGATAAATCCTATCGCATCGATATCACTCTCAATTGCCTTTTTCACATCATCTTCATATCTGAATCCACAAAATTTTAAATACATGATTTCACCTTGTTTAACTTAAGTGTTGGTAGAAATTGACTTAAATCATCACATTTCATTAAAGCTTCTCCAATAAGTAATCCATCGATACCTGAGTTTATAATTTGTTCAACATCAGACTTATTATGAATGCCACTCTCAGAAATATAATAAAATCCATCTTCCCTATCTGCTAAAATGTCATTTGTATGATTAACATCAGTTACAAATTGCTTTAAGTCTCTATTATTAATTCCTATTATTTCTGGCTGTATTTGATATGCTCTATTAAGTTCATCTTTGTCATGAACTTCTACTAACACTTCTAAATTAAGTTGTGTCGCATATTGGTATAATCGTTGAAGCTGTTCATCAGATAAAATATTAACAATAAGTAAAATAATCGATGCTCCTGCAGTTTTTGCTACATCTATTTGAATTTCATCTATGATAAAATCCTTACATAAAATGGGTAATGTTGTTTGTGGTGCTAACTCTTGTAACCTTTCAAAGCTTCCTCCAAAATATTGTTCATCAGTAAGTATTGATATTGCATTAGCCCCATACGTTTCATAATCTTTAATTTGCTGTGATAAATCTCGTTCTGGTAATTGATTTACAGAAGGACTTTTAGATTTTATTTCTGCAATGATAGAAAGTTGTTCATCATTGGCTAAACTTTCTTTTAATGTTTTTTTCTTTAGGTGTGGCGTGTGTTCATTGTTGTATGATTTGAGTGATATTAATTTTTCTTGATAATAATGAGACGATAATAATTTCTTTTTATAACTTACAATTTCATCTAATATTGTCATTTAATTCCCCACCATTCTTAAATATTGTTTCATAGCTAAGCCACTATCTATTAAGTATTGAGCAAGATTGATACCTGTCTGGATATCATTAACTTTTTCTGCAACATATAAAGCTATACCTGCATTCAACACAACAACATCTCTTTTACTTGTGTGATCTTGTCCATTCAATATATTTACTGTAATTGCTTTATTTTCCTCAGGTGTGCCGCCTTTTAAAGTATCATTAGACACATTGCGTAATCCGAAGTCTTTAGCATTAATCGTATATGTTTCTATATCTTTACCAGCATTTACTTCATAAATTAAATTGTCCCCTGATAAACTTGCTTCATCCATGCCTCCTGCGCCATGAAGCACAATTGCTTTCTTACGCCCCAGATCTTTTACTGTTTGAGCGACATTACCTAATTGATTAGGATCATAAATCCCCATTACTTGGTATGTTAATTTAAAAGGATTAATTAACGGCCCCACTAGATTGAAAATAGTTGGCTTTGACATCATTTTTCTAATGGGTTGAATATATTTCATAATTGGATAGGATTCTGTAGCGCTGACAAATGCTAAGTTATATTGTTGTAATGTGTTAATCACATCGTTAACTTTTGTAGTATTTATATTTAATTGATTGAGTAAATCTGTGCTTCCAGAATTAGAAGTGATACTCTTGTTTCCGTGCTTCACAATTAAAGCTCCTGCACTAGCAACTATAAATGAAGCGGTTGTCGAAATATTAAAACTTCCTGACTTGTCCCCTCCCGTACCACATACACACATTGCGCCTTCATAGTAAGGTTGTTCTTTATACATTGTTTTAATTAAACTTTTAGTTAAAAATGTTAACTCAGTTTGCTGCATTTCTTTATCAGTATATGTTTTTAAAGCCTTATATTTAACTTGATTTTCAACTTCTGGATTAATCATTAAATTTATAAATGATTTCATATCTTCTTCGTTTAAGTGTTGTTGCTTTTCTAGTTGTTGTAAAATTTCCATCTAATCACCCTTTACTGCTAAATTAATAAAGTTTTTAATAATATCTTCTCCGTGTTCTGTTGCAAAAGATTCTGGATGATATTGAATTCCAAAATGCAATTGATTTTCGTGTTCAAATGACTGGATACAATCATTTGTTGTTCCAGTTATAATTAGTGACTTAGGAAAATGTTTTGCGTCACTAACTAATGAGTGGTATCGCATGACATTAAAGTTTAGAGGTAAGTCTCTATATAGTATGGAGTTGCCATTTTGCTTTATTTCATCTACTTTTCCATGCATCACAGTTTCACCTTGTATTACTTTTCCATCGTAAAAACACGTGAGTGCTTGCGCTCCTAAACAAACGCCAAGTATGGGTTTATCTTTATAACATTCAATAATGTTAATTAATAATTGATTATCCAATGGGTGCCCTGGTCCAGGTGAAATAATGACACCATCTACGTCTTGATTCATTACCTTTTCATCATCTGGATATAGTACAGTGACATCATCTTCTTTTGGCATATGCTGCATTACGATATCAACTAGGTTATAAGTAAATGAGTCATAATTATCGATAATTAATATCATGGTGACACCTCCAATAAACTTTTAGCTTTTAATTTAGTTTCTTCTAATTCCTTCTGTGGTACAGAATCATAAACAACGCCACAACCTGCTTCTACATTGATATATGTGTCATCAATCATCATTGTTCGTATTGCAAGTGCAAAGTCTAAGTTATGATTACAATTGATATAACCAATGCCACCGCTGTATACACCACGTTTGGTGGGCATAACTTCATAAATTCTTTGTATTGCTCTTAGTTTTGGTGCACCATAAACTGTTCCGGTTGGTAATAAACTTGCTATCACAGACATTGGTGAAATATCTTTTTTAATTTGCCCTGTGACTTCGCTTACTATATGCATTACGTGTTCATATTTCTCTATTTCCATCAATTTCTTAATATGAGACGTTCCATTTCGGCATATCCTGTGAATATCATTTCTACCTAAGTCTACTAACATACTATGTTCGCTGCGTTCTTTTTCGTCATTAATGAGCTGACGTGCATTAGCTTCATCTTCTTCTAGTGTGCGTCCTCTTTTAATAGTTCCAGCAATTGGGTTGGTTTCAACTAAACCGTCATGTACTTTGACAAAACTTTCAGGCGAACTACCTACAATAATTGGTTCACTCATATTGATGTAATACATGTATGGACTTGGATTTTGTCTTTTTAAATTTTGATATAACTGAAATGATAATGATTGACGTTGATTTTCAAAATGATGTTTATAGCGATAAATCCTTGAAGGTACCACTTGAAACATGTCCCCTTCAGTTATTTTCTTTTTAAAATCACTGACAATTTCCATGAAATGTTGTTCACTTATGTTGGTTTCTATTTGTTTGTCCTTAGGTTTAAATTGAATACTTGGTTGATATACTTGAATCGTTTTGAGTTGATTGATTCTTTCCTTTACACGTGTAATTAATTTTTCTCGAGCTACTTGAGAGAATAGATTTGTACTAATGACATATAATTCTTCTTTGTAATGATCAAATATATAAACGTCTTCTATCATGTGAAAATTAACATCATGTTGTGGATGATCATCTAAATTTATGTTTTGTAATATAGGAAATTCATGTCTTACTAAATCAAAACTGCATGTTCCAATAAAACCTGAGATAAAAGGTAATTCTTGTAAACTTTTATCTTCTATATCTTCATAGTACTGATTAACAAATTGTTTTAAATATTGATATGGTTTCTCTGTTATAGATTCGTTTTTGTGTTGAGTACTAATATGAACTTGATTGTTATCTAGCGTGATTTGTCCATAACTATCAAATACAACAATGGAATACCTTCCCTTAAGTTTATTCTGACTCGAACTTTCTAAAATGATTTTTCGGTTTTTGAGTTGAGCTAAAGTTTCTGGTGTTATATTGGCTTGTAGCTTTTCATAATATATTTCCACTTTTGAATACTCCTTTTTGATTAATATTGCTTTCTTATTCATGTTTATTTTTTAGTTTGTTTTATTAGATTCCTTATTTATGAAGAATGATTTTTATGCAAATAAAAATCAGCCTCCTATAAAAGGACGCTGACGCGTGGTACCACCTTAATTAACGCAATATTCTCAACATTCAGAATATTAAACGTTCACTCATTTTCTTTATTTAATTATTTGTCTTTATTTGCAAAACCCAATTTCATTTATAGAGGTGTTAGTTCTCATCACACACTAACTTTCTGATACTACCTTGCTACAAACTACTACATTTTGCATCAATGAAAAAAGCACCACGAAACGCGTAAAATCAATAAGGACGCGTTACCGTGGTGCCACCTTAGTTAACAAATTATTATTGCTCACTTTTATACTATTTAATTTTATATTCGAAAGCCCAATTCACTGAATATGCTGTGCTAATTTACATTAACCATTAGCTTTCTATTTGCTACAAATCATATTCGCTACTTTATCTTCCGAATTGTTTAACAATTCTAATTATTTAGTATAATACATTCCACTTGAATATTTGTCAACGTAAAATCAAAATTTATTTTGAAATTTGTGACATACAATACGCATACAAAAGATTTTGTGTTGCTTCAATAGATTCAATATGTGTTCTTTCTAATGCATGTGAAGATTCTATTCCAGCTCCAAATAACCCATGGCGAATATCAGCTCCTGCTTTCAGTGCTGTTGTAGCATCAGAAGTATAATAAGGATAAATATCTACTTTATATGGTATGGCATTTAATTTGCATAATTGTACTAATTGAGATCTCAATCCTTTATGGTATGGGCCAGAGCTATCTTTTGCACATATTGAAACTGTATATTCATCAGATGATTGTCCATCACCTAAAGCGCCCATATCTAACGCAATAAAATCCACAATGTTATTTGAAAGTGACGCATTTGCACCATAGCCAATTTCTTCATTATTAGAAATATAAAACTGTGTAGTATGAGGTAAATTAATATTATCTTGCTTAATTTTTTTCAATAACTCAATAATCATTGCTACACTTGCTTTATCATCAAGATGGCGTGACTTAATGAAACCAGATGTTGTAATTTGTGTTCTAGGATCAAAGCTAACAAAGTCCCCTACTTCAATACCTAAATCTTTAGTTTCTTGAACTGAATTTGTCTTTTCATCTATTCTTATTTCCATATGTTCTAAATCTCTCGGTATTTCATGATTATCTTTATATACGTGTACACTCGTTTCGTGTAAACATATCGTTCCTGTATAGACATCACCAGATTCTGTTTGGATTTCACAATATTCGCCTTCTATAGCATTAAAATGAAATCCTCCAATTAAATCTATAGCTAATCTTCCATTCTCTTTTATTTCTTTAACCATTGCACCTAATGTATCAACATGAGCTGTAATACATCGCTGTTGACTTTGATTGTCTCCATCTACTGTTATAATCAAAGCACCTTTGTTAGTGAGTTCGGTTTGATAACCTAAATCTTCTGCTATATCCTTTACAAAATTTATTGCTTTTTCAGCATTACCTGATGGACTATTAATTTCTGTTAATGTCTTTATAGTTTGTAAAATATTATTCATCTTATTTACCCTTTCCTGCATAATATGTTTAGTTTCAGTTTAGACTATTTAACTAATATATTCTAATATATATTTCTATTGATTCCGTTGCTCTCGTCTTTTACAATATTAGTATTCTGAAAATTTCGAAATAGGTGGTCATTCATGAAAAACATATTATTCGTAGGACTTGGTTTGATTGGTGGGAGTTTAGCAAGTAATTTAAAATATTATCATCAAGACATTACTATTACAGCTTTCGATGCAGACGAATCACAGTTAGATAAAGCACTATCAATTGGTATTATCGATAACAAAGCTATTCATTATACCCAAGCTGTTGAAAATGCTGATATGATCATTTATGCTACCCCTGTTGAACAAACTGTCTACTATCTTAAACATTTAACTAAATTAAATACTAAACCCCATTTAATTGTTACAGATACTGGTAGTACTAAATCAACAATTCAATCTTTTGAAAATGAGTTGTTAGAACATGATATCCATCTAGTTGGTGGTCATCCAATGGCTGGTAGTCATAAATCTGGCGTATTAAATGCAAAAAAACATCTTTTCGAAAATGCCTATTATTTACTTGTCTTTAATCAAAAGGCAAATAAAAAAGCTGCTGAGAAAATCCAAGAATTATTAAAATCAACGTTAGCTAAATTTATATTCACTGACGCTAATGAGCATGACTTTGTTACTGGTATTGTTAGTCACGTCCCACATATAGTCGCGTCCAGTCTAGTTCACTTAAGTGCCGACCACGTAGAAAAACATCATTTAGTACAACAATTAGCTGCAGGAGGCTTCCGTGACATAACTCGAATTGCTAGTAGTAATGCAGAGATGTGGAAAGATATCACATTAAATAATAAAACTTTCATTCTAGATATTTTAGAAGATTTACAAAATCAAATTAGTTCTGTTATGACAATGATTTCATCTTCAAAATCTGAAGATATTTATCAATTTTTTGCTAATGCTAAAGATTACAGAGATCAACTACCCGCTAAACAACGAGGTGCACTATCTATTGCGTATGATCTATTTGTTGATATTCCGGATAAACCGGGTATGATTAGCAAAGTTACTCACATTCTAGGTTTACATAATATTTCTATAAGCAACCTTAAAATTTTAGAAGTCCGTGAAGATATTTATGGTGCCTTACAAATTAGTTTTAAAACTCCTGAAGATCGGGAAAGTGGTATTCAAGCACTAAGTCAATTTGATACTTATATTGAGTAATATTCATGATTCAATGATTTTAACCTGAGACTTTAATTAATACGTCTCAGGTTAAAATATGCTTATTACGTTTTAAAAATAATATTTCTATTAGCGTTTTATTACATTTTATGACCTGCCATAAGTCCTAGTCGTCCATGTTTCGTACCAGCTTCTGTATACGATGTTGCCTTGGAAACAATACCTTTTCCATATTTCAAATGTAAATGGTCAATCGTTTTTGCTAATTTTTCGTCTCGTTTCCGTTCATATTCGTCAATAAACAAGTTCATTTGTCTTTCATTTTCATTTATAAATTGAGTTAGTGACACACTTAATGTCCGGTATAATGCTTGTTTATCACACAATTTGTTCGCAAAATAGTTAACTACTTTGAAAATATCTTTTTCTAAATTAGTTCCTTCTTCCAAGGTATATTGCTTATGTACGCCACCTTCATCACTATAACCAAATGAGAAGTGTATGGTACGTGCCAATTGTTTTCTTGCTCGAACCCTACTTGCTACATCCTCAATTAACTCTTGCATAACAACTTTGGCTTCTTCAAATTCATAATCTCTCATCAATATCTGACTTTTACATATTGATGGATTATTGACTTTATATTTTTCTCTCATTTTACTTTGATCAATACCATTAGCATGAAGATGCATATCCACACCTAATATCCCAAAATCCCTTTTTAAATATTGATACGGATATTGAGCTAAATCACCTATAGTAAAAATTCCTCTTTTATTTAATTTAGCTTCTGTCTTTCTATTTATTCCCCAAAATTCTCTTAATGGTTGAATTGGCCATAACTTTTCAGGTACATGCTGATAACGCCATTCAGCAATACCGTTTTTTGTATGCTTGGCTTCAATATCCATTGCTACCTTACTTAGTAACATATTGGAACCTATACCAATAGTACATCTAATACCTGTTTCTTCATGAATTTCTTTCTGTAACCTTTCGCAAAATGCTTCAACAGTTGAATTAAATCTATGATAACTATCAGTCACATCCATAAAAAATTCGTCAATACTATACTGATGTAAATCTTCTGGTGGCACATAACGTAAAGCAATCTTAGATATAGTTACTGAAACATTAAGATACTTTCGCATACTTGGATTAATAATATATATATCGTTGCGATGTGGTATTTCAAATAACCTTGATCCCGTTTTAACACCTAATTCTTTAAGTTTAGGTGTCGCAGCTAATACGACTGAGCCTTGTCTTTTAGTATCAGCAACTACTGCTAATTTTGTTGTTAAGGGATCCAATCCCTTTTCTATACATGACACACTTGCGAAAAAGCTCTTTTGATCAATACATAGTACATCTCTATCTTCTAATAAATGATAGTCATACATCATTACCCCTCCCTAATACATTTTCATTATATACGAACAAATGTTCTTATTCAAGTATATAACGAACAAATGTTCTAAAAGGAAAATGTTTTTTTATTAACTATTCATGCTATACTAAGAGTGTAATAAATATCATTGGAGGAATGACATATGCCAATCGTAAACGTTAAATTATTAGAAGGTCGTTCAGATGAACAACTTAAAGACTTAGTTACAGAAGTAACATCAGCGGTAGAAAGAACAACAGGTGCTAATAGAGAGGCTATCCATGTAGTCATTGAAGAAATGAAGAAAAATCATTATGGTGTTGCAGGAGTTAGAAAATCAGATCAATAAGTTGATAAATAAAATAAAGCCACGCACTTAACAACTTGTGCGTGGCTTTATTCGTATTATTTTTTATCATTTTTGTCATCAAAAAAGTCTTGAATTGCTTTTTTGTTTTTTGCTTTATCAATTTGCAATGCACTACCATCGTTATTAGTAGTAATATCTTGATAAGAATTTTTAATAGGAACAGTTAATGAATCAACATTTTTGTCTCCTCGAATACCAAAGCTTATTCCAGTTTGGAACATAGCTGAATCAGGCATATCTGTATTCACATATCCTCGAAGAATACCAGCTACTTTAGGTAGCTTAGCAACTGTACCAAAATTCACTAATTCAGATTTAAGTGTTTGCATCACCTGTTGCTGACGACGTACACGTCCGAAATCGCCTTCTGCATCATGACGAAATCTTGCGTAACCAAGTAACTCTTTACCATTTAAACGATGATGACCTTTTTTCAATGATACTCCAATATTTTCAGACATATCTTTTTCTACATCTATAGGAACACCATTAGGTTCTAATTCATCTATCATTTTTTCAAAACCAGTAAAATCAACCACTGCGTAATATTCAGGATTAATTCCTAAATTTTTATTTAATGTTTTTCTTAGTAATTCTGGACCACCAAGAGAATAAGCAGCATTAATTTTATATTTATCATATCCAGGTATGTCTGCATATATATCACGCATGACTGACATCATTTTCATTTTTTTATGAATGTAATCATATTGTACAACCATAATGGAGTCTGTACGTGATTTACCACCCTGAGCTTTATCTGCGCCTAAAACCAATACAGAAATTTTACCGTCGTTTTTCACTGGACCGTTAAATTGATGTACTTTAATGTCTTTAGCATGCTTTTCAGCATACTTCACACCACTATTATATCCATGAACAATATAAGCAATAATAATGATGAAGATAATTAAAATTAATAAAATAATAAAAGGTAATTTGCGCACTCTTTTTTTCTTTCGTCGCCTAGAAGGTGTAGTTGATGTACCTGCTTGTCGTTTATACTCAGTTTCTTCTCTGTTATCCTTCTCGTCTCTCATATTTACCTACCTTATACCTTTAAAATTATAATACTATCATCTATAATTAATATGTATTAACGTTATAGAAAAAGTATTCAAAAAGCAAGGGTTTTTTTAATAAATGGTACTAAGGTCCAATGAAAGGGTGTCATAAATGAATATAAATACTGCATATTTTGCGGGTGGGTGCTTTTGGTGTATGACGAAACCTTTTGATACATTTGATGGAATAGAAAAAGTTACATCAGGATATATGGGTGGAGACATTGCTAATCCTACATACGAGCAGGTTAAAAGTGGCACTACTGGACACTATGAAACTGTAAAAGTAGAATATGATGTCGCATTATTCTCATACAATAAATTATTAGAAATCTTTTTTTCTGTAATTGATCCTTTAGATGATGAAGGACAATTTCAAGATAGAGGTTCTCAATATCAAACGGCGATTTTCTATTCCAATGAACATCAAAAGAAACTAGCCGAAGACTATATCAAGTCAATGCAAAATACAATCAACGCTGATAAAGCGATTGCTACTAAAATTTTACCTGCAACGACGTTTTATGAAGCAGAAGCATATCATCAAGATTTTTATAAGAAACAACCTGAAAGATATGCTAAAGAAGAACAAGATCGTAAAAATTATAAAAAAGACTAACTGTTAATTCAGAGAAAGTTGTATAAACATACAAAAATAGCGATTGATGAAATCATTTATTTTCATCAATCGCTTTTATTATATTATTTGTGACGTATAACTCTCATTACTTTAATCATAGATTGCCATAACGAGGCATCTTTTCTATAAACTAAAAATCTTGGCTCCCATTGTGGACCATACTTTTCTTTATAACGTCTTAAACCTTGGAAACGATATAGTCCATTAAAATGTTCAAATACTCTTCCTGCTAATCGTTCTCTAAGATATGAATAATGTAGTTGTCCTACATTAGATAGCGTCGCCATACCTAAGTTAAATGATTGATATCCTTTTTCTTTACTCCACGATAGCATGTGTAAATACAATCCATCCATTAATGGTAAATCTAATTCCGGCAACCAACGAATTAAATCAACCGAAATAGCATCATTAAAATATGTTGGCATTAGAGTACAGAACGCTATAATTTTTCCTTCTTCATTTCGCATAATACCAATCGGCGCTTTAGATAAATAATCTTCACTAAATTGACCTACTGAAAAATGCATTTCACTTCTACCTTCTAACCATTGATCACTCACATTTTTTAATGTTTCGAACATATCTTGTGAAAATGGCGGCTCAATTATTTCAAATTTGATATTTAAATCTTCAAATTTATTTAAAGTTGCTCTAAAACCACGACGCTTTTTACCAGAAGTAGTAAATGTAGTTAAATCAATAATCGCTTCTTCACCAAGTTTAAAGAATTGATTACCAAAATTATGATAAAGTGGCATGAATCTATCACTTACTTGATAAAAAATAATATCATAGCCATAATATTCAGCGTATTCATAAAATGCTTCTAATAAAGATTCGAACGATGCAGTATCCCCAACTGGATCACCTAATACTACTAAAGCATTAGATTTATATCGATACATCAAAAAGGCTGATTCGTTTTCATGAATAAAATAATTTTTATCTCCACTATAAATAAGATGCGTTAAATAATTACCACCATATTGTTGAATAATTTGTTCACAAACAGCTAAATTTTTATTTTGACTTGATTTAATAAATCGATAATCAAATAGCCATGCAATAAGTGCAACAATAATAGTAATTAGAGCTATCGTTATCCAGAAATAATATCTAAGCACTGTCGTATCTACTTCAATATTATAAACATCGAGTGCATATAACGTGCTAGAGATAATAACATGATTAATATAAAGTACGATGATACTTATTAATATAAATAAGAAGGCATTTTTTAATCTTAATGGTCTCTTAAGCACTTTTGATTGACGATAAGCAATAAACAAGAGTACTAACATAACCAAAAGCCATGTTAAAAGTATGAATGACGCATACGTATAAACTGTTGCTGCAAAAATTAATAAAATCGAAATAATCGCAAAAATAATTGCACGTCGACTTTGCTTAAATATTCCTTTTACATTTAACATTAATAATAAACAAGCACTTGTATGAATAGATAATGTTAAATAGTAAGCCAAATGATTATCGTCATATAATCCGTCATATATGATTGTTAAATTATTAATAAAGAAAATAACACTTGTTAAAAATACTAAAATCGCTAATGAAAAAGATGGAATTTTAGATAAAATATCCTTTTGATATGACATTAAAAATGACGTAACATCTTTTGCAGGAACAAAATATTTAGATTCTTCGATATATTTTCTAGCTGTATTACCAAATTCAAATGTAGATAATACTAATGCAATGGCTACAGGTACGAAATAATAAGCAAAACGATATAGTAATAAAGCTAATAAAATGTTTTCCTCATTTATACCAAGTGATTTAAGACCGAGTAGTACTACTAAATCAAATGCACCAAAGCCTCCTGGAATAAAACTAACTAATCCAGACAATGCTGCAATAATGAAAATACCAATAAAATTCATAAAGGAAATATCAATACCTACAATTAATGCAGAAAAATATAAAACAACTGCAGCAGCTAACCATTCAACACAAGAAACTAACGTACAATATACGCCCATATATCGGTTATTTGTATCCGCAGGTTTCACAATCGTATAAATAATAAATACTGGTAAAAATAAAGCAACAATATATAAAACCCAACGTACCCATGATATTTTATCTAACATATCAGATGCGTTAAACACATGAAGAACAACTAAAATCGATAACAAGCTCAAACCTGTTAACATCGAAATGAGTATGATAGATATATAGTGAACGAGTTTCTTATTATCTTGGGTATAATTTTTATAAATAAATGCTCTTAAACCTGCTCCAATAAACCCACCAAAGCCTACAATGGCATTTAAAGCATTAATAATATAACTCACTCTTAATACTTTTATTAAAGGAATTTTTAACTTAAGTGATTTAACAAGAATGACATCATATAAAGATAAAATTAATAAAGACGCTCCCCCGCTAATAAACAATAATACAATCCATAAACGATTGATTTTACCAAATTGCATTAAAGTATTTTTGAAATTAATGGAAGATAATTCTCGATATAACGTGAAAACTACAAACGTAAATAGTGCAGCAGCAAACACAAATTTTAATATAGATAATAATTTACTTTTATTTTCCTGGGTCATTTTTTCACTTCAATTCTATTTAATTCTTCTATCTAGAAAAATATATCATAAGAATAAGATAAATAGAATATAAATAAAGTCAATTATGCATAACATTATTGTCATACTCAATGTAAGGTGCAAATCTTTTGTAGATAAAAGGATTGTACTTCTTTAAAAACAAAAAAGGATATCTTAGAAATTAAGTATCCATATGCCACAAATTGATGGCATAAAAGCTACTTGAAATAATTTCTAAAGATATCCTTGTACAAAGATAGATTATTCTTGTTCTTTATTTAACTTATAATTTCCTGCATCTTCTCCATAATATCTATTATATCTACGCTTGAATAATAAGAATATATGAGAAACTAAAACTTTCAACACTGCATAACCAGGAATACCTAATATAACCCCGACTATACCTAACAAATTACCTGCACTTAGTAAGATAAAGATAATTGTTAGCGGGTGAATTTGTAATGTTTTACCCATGATATTTGGAGAAATGAAGTGTCCTTCAAAGAATTGAACTAAAGTCCATACAATCGCTAATTTGAGTAACATTATTGGAGACGTAATTAAAGCAATAATGATAGCTGGTGAAATCGCTATTGTAGGTCCTAAATAAGGTACCACACTTGTTACAGCAGCTATACAAGCTAATATTAAACTATATTTCAATCCAATAATAGAATAACCAATAAATAGTAAAACACCTATACAGAATGACACAATGATTTGTCCTTGTATGTAAGAACCTACTTGAACACTCATTTTTTCAAGTAAATCATGAAAATCTTTTCTAAATTTAGGTGGCATAATATTAGTAGTGAAATCTTTGAACTTATGACCATCTTTTAACATAAAGAATAAAACAAATGGTGTAGTCACAATGACTACTCCAACATTAGCTACTGCTTCAACGAATGATGCTAATTTTGAACCAAAGCCATCAAAATAATCTGAAAGCATAGATGGTATCTTTTTAGTTAATGAGTTCAATTGATCATTAATTTGATCATAATAACCAGCAAAAATTGAATTACTTGTTACTTTATTAATTGTATTAGTTAACTTTTTAAAATATTGAGGAGAGTTATTAATGAAACTTCCTAATTGTGAACTAATTAGAGGAATTAATAAATTAACAATCAACACGATTATGCCTACAATCGCAACATAAATAATCAAAACCCCTACTAATCTTGGAATTCGATAACGTTCCATCAAATTAACAAGAGGGTTAAATAAATAAAATATAATCAATGAAACTATAATTGGTGCAGCAATAGTATTGAATACTATAATAAATGGTTGAAACACGTATGATACTTTATCAAAGATAAATATAACTATCCCTAAAAGCACAAGTGCTAACAAAGCATAAATTAAATCATTGCCGCCTAAAAATTTCATGAATCTTGTTTCAGACATACTGAAAATCGTTTTAAACTTTCTAGATGTCTTCTTTTCGGAAGATTTCATTTCATTCGACATTCGACATCACCATACTTTCATGTTACCTCGCTTTATAAAAATCATAAAAATGAGTTACTAAAAATTTCTAACACTAATCATAACATAATTTTACAAAACTAAGGAATATTAAAAACTAGTCTATATAAAAATTAAAAGTACTTATGAGAGCGCATAAGTACTTTTAATCCAACTTCATTTGGGCTTCAAAATGATGGATATGTAATGTTAAATAAATGATTTCAACATCATTAACAGTAATATCAAATTCCATCTGAATCATTTTTAATATTTTAAAAGCTGTAGAATAGCAACTAGGATATTGATTTTTAACCATATCAACAAAATCATTTTGAGCATGTAATGTTTCATTATTTCTTAAACGACGAATGAGAAATTGTACATGTCTAATAAAACGTTGATATTGTATTGAGGATTGATCAACTTGATGTTGTAAATCCGTTTCAATAATAGTGATACTTTTATTGATTAATTGATTAATTAACGCCATTTCTCTCATAGATAATTCTTCAGAGTTCGAAGCAATATGTAATGCGATAAAACCAATTTCATCTTCTGGAAAATCAACATCTAACTGTTCATTTAGTCTATCAATTACTTTTTCAGCTATTTGATAAGCATCTCGATATAAGTATTTTGTTTCCATGGCAAAAGGGTTGCTAATTATTTGATTTTGTTTTAAACGTTTATACGCAAAAATAATATGATCTGTTAGCGCAACAACTAGATTTTCATCATTAACATCTAGAGTCGTATTTGTAATTAAATTAACAGCTTCAATCACTGCTTGTAGAACATGGTCATCAGCCATCTCAACTAATGTCTTATAGTGTTCTTTATGCTTATCTAGATCAAGTTTATAAACTTTTTCAATGGAAGCTGATTCATCTAACGTATAGCCTTGCTTTTTATTAAAACCTATACCTTTTCCAATTAAAACAACTTCCTGGTTTTTATTCGTGCATATGATAACGTTATTATTGAGAATTTTACTAATTTTATACTTCCCCATCATTATCACCTTTCTTACTCTATTATTAAAATTATAAGGCTTAATGATATAAATGAAAAGAAAATAACTTATTAAATACTTTCATGAGTAAAATTAATTTTTAGTATATTAAACAATTTTCTACCTCTTTATAATAAATAATAGATATAATTATAAATTTCAAATTAAAAAGCTTGAGTATCCTTACGACACTCAAGCTAATCATTTATTTTAAATCTTTATTTGATTTGTTTGCATTAATTCCCCAAGATTCAATACCAAATAAATTAATTTCAAGATTCTCTGGTTTGAATACAGGCTTTTTACCTGCTTTACGTTGTACTTGGTAATCTTTCATTACTGCAAATGCAATATTGGAAAGTCCAATAATGGAGACAATATTCACTATGGCCATTAAGCCCATGAATAAATCGGCTGTACTCCAAACTGTTTCAGTTTTAGCAACCGCACCAATAAATACAAGCACAACTACTAAACATCTAAAGATGAAAATAATTGTTTTGTTATTAGATAAATACTCAATGTTAGATTGTCCATAATAGTAGTTACCTACAACTGAAGAAAATGCGAATAATGTTATTGCCACTGTTAAGAAAATACCACCAGCTGAACCTAAATGTTCATTTAAAGCTGATTGAGTAACTGCAACACCTTGAGGAGCGTTTTCTCCAAATTTTAAACCTGAATATAATAAAATCATTATTGCTGTAGCTGTACATACTAGCATTGTATCAAAGAAAACACCTAATGATTGAATTAAACCTTGTTTTACTGGATGAGGGACTGCTGCTGTTGCAGCTGCGTTAGGTGCTGAACCCATACCTGCTTCGTTTGAGAATAAACCACGTTTAATCCCTTGTAAAATAGCAGCACCAACTGCACCACCAGTTACTTGTTCAAAACCAAAAGCACTTTTAATAATTGTACCAATCATTGGAACAATTTGGTCTAAGTTTAATAACAAGATAACTAAAACCATACAAATATATATGATAGCCATAATTGGAACAATTAATGATGATAAAGTAGCAATACTTCTAACCCCACCAAAAATAATAATGGCTGTTACAACTGCTAATACTATTCCTGTAATCACTGGACTAATATGATATTGAGTATTTAATGATTCCGCAATCGTATTAGATTGCACTGTATTAAATACAAATGCGAAGGTAACTGTAATTAATATCGCAAACACAATACCAAGCCATTTTTGGTTTAAACCTTTAGTTATGTAATAAGCTGGTCCACCACGGAAACCACCATCTTTATCATGAACTTTATAAACCTGAGCCAAAGTAGCTTCCATAAAAGCACTTGCCGCACCTATAAATGCAATAATCCACATCCAAAATACCGCACCAGGACCACCAAGTACAATTGCTGTAGCAACACCGGCAATATTTCCAGTACCTACTCTTGAACCTGCACTAATCGCAAATGCTTGGAACGGTGAAATACCTTTTTTACCACTTTCTAATGTTTCTGGTTTCTCGACCAACGCTCTAAACATTTCTGGTAACATTCGTAGTTGTACAAACTTAGAACTGATAGTGAAAAAGAATCCTGCTGTAAGTAACAATCCAATTAGATACTGAGACCAAATTAAGTCGTTACCTACTTGTACAAAATCTTTAAACCAACCAGGAATTAAACTATCAAAATCTTTCAAATAAATCCCTCTCATCTATAAATAAAATTCATATCTTAAAAATATCAAGAGATTCATATTGGCATATGAAAGTCTAATTAAGCAATGTATCAAATAACAAATACTAAAATAGACAGTTCAATTGAGAATATAAACCTCTTGAATGATTTAATTGTGATTATTATATTTTATTTTATCATCTTATGCATGTGTTGCATATACTTTTATTGTAAGTACATTCCTTCAACTTCTCCGAAATCATCTACATCTACTATAAATGAACCATTAGTATATTGTTCTGATTTATGAACTGAAGCGATATCATTAGTTTCTTGGTCTTTAGCTGAATATAAAGTAAATGTTGTATTGTCAGAACGAACAACATCTGCTGCCACGATACGATGTGGTGCTTTTTTCAATTCTTTAAGTAAGGTAATACCTCGTTGCGCTCGTTTCGCTTCTTGTAATACTTTAAATCCAATATGTTTAACAGCACCACGTTGTGTAGCCATAAGGATAGATTCTTTATTAGTGATTGTTTGCGTCATAATAACGTAGTCTTCATCTTTTAAGTTAATAGATTTCACACCAGCCGCACGTAAGCCTGTATCAGATAATTCATTTGTAGAGTAAGTTAATGACATTCCTTTATGTGTAATAACAGTAATGAGTTGATCTTCTTCAACACGTAATACATTAATTACCTCATCTTGATCTTTTACTTTCATGGCAATTAATGGTTTATTATATCGTGTTGTTTTAAACAACGGAACAGTACTTTTCTTAATCATACCGTTACGAGTAGCCATAATATAGAATGCTTGTTGTTCTTTGAAGTCTTTTTCATTAAATACGTCAATAACTTGTTCATCTTCATCAATAGAAACAATTTGAGATACGTGTTGACCTAATTCTTTCCATCGGATATCAGCTAGTTTATGAACTGGAATAAACAAGTATCTACCTTTATTCGTAAATACAAGTGCTGTATCTTGTGTATTTACATCAAGGTATTTTAATAAACTATCGCCATCTTTCAAACCGACTTCAGAAACGCCGCTAGCATTAAAGCTACGTGTAGATGTACGTTTAATATAACCATGTCTAGTTAAACTTAATACTACATCTTCACTAGGCACCATCACTTCTTTATCAATTTTAATTTCAGAAATTTCCGCTTCAATTGTTGATAAACGATCCGTTTTAAAATTCTTTCTAATTTCTGTTAATTCATTTTTGATAACGTTCAATAATGCATCGTGATCATCTAAAATATGACGTAAATCTTTAATTAAATTAGATAACTCATCGTGCTCTTGTTCTAAAGCAACGATATCTGTGTTAGTTAAACGATAAAGTTGTAACATAACGATGGCTTCTGCCTGAGCTTCAGTAAAGTCATATTCAGCAACTAAATTATCTTTAGCATCTTTTTTATTTTTAGAATTACGAATTAAGGCAATCACTTCATCTAAAATAGATAAAGCTTTCATTAAACCTTCAACGATATGCATACGTTTTTCAGCATGTTCTAAATCAAACTTAGTTCTGTTAGCCACGACTTCTATTTGATGGTTAATATAACTATCAATGATTTGTTTAATACCCATTAATTTAGGTCTACCATCACTGATTGCAACCATATTAAAGTTATAAGATATTTGAAGGTCTGAATTTTTGAATAGGAAATTTTTAATTGCTTCACTATTCACGTCTTTTTTAAGTTCTATTGCAATACGTAAACCAGTTCTATCAGTCTCATCTCTAACTTCAACAATACCATCAACTTTTTTATCAGCACGTAATTCATCAATACGTTTAACGAGATTACTTTTATTCACCTCATATGGTATTTCAGTCACGATAAGTTCTTTACGTCCATTACGTAATGTTTCTTCATCTACTTTGGAACGTACAACAACTTTACCTTTACCAGTTTCGTATGCTTTTTTAATACCATCAATACCTTGAATAATACCACCAGTTGGGAAGTCTGGACCCTTCATGTATTTCATCAATTGACTCACTGTAATATCAGGATTATCAATATATTTTAATGTTGCTTGAATCACTTCACCTAAATTATGTGGTGGAATATCAGTAGCATAACCTGCTGAAATACCTGTAGAACCGTTAATTAATAAATTAGGAAATCTTGCAGGTAATACCATAGGTTCAAGTGTTGTATCATCATAGTTTGGTATAAAAGAAACTGTTTCTTTATTAATATCTCTTAATAGTTCTTCAGATAATTGACTTAATTTTGCTTCTGTATAACGCATTGCTGCAGGAGGGTCATTATCGATACTACCGTTATTACCATGCATTTCTATTAAAACATGTCTTAATTTCCAATCTTGGCTTAAACGAACCATGGCATCATATACTGAAGAATCACCATGAGGATGATACTGTCCGATGACATCCCCGACAGTTTTGGCACTTTTACGGAAATTTTTATCGAATGTATTACCACTTGAATACATCGCATATAAAATACGACGCTGTACTGGTTTTAGTCCGTCTCGAACATCAGGCAAAGCACGTTCCTGGATAATATATTTACTATATCTTCCAAAACGGTCTCCAATTACATCTTCAAGTGATAGATCTTGAATTATCTCACTCAAATCGTTTCATCCTCCTCATAGTTTTCACTTTCTAATATCTGAACTTCTGTATTATCTAAAATGCTTGAATCTTCCTGCATACCAAACTCAACATGACTTTCAATCCATTCTCTACGTGGTGCTACTTTATCACCCATTAACGTTGTAACACGTTTTGAAGAACGCACTTCATCTTCAACTTGAACACGTATTAAAGTACGAGTATCAGGATTCATAGTTGTTTCCCATAATTGTTCAGGATTCATTTCACCTAAACCTTTATATCTTTGTAATGTGAAACCTTTACCAAGTTGCTTTTGTAATTTATCTAATTCATCATCTGTCCAAGCATATTCCACTTTTTTAGATTTACCTTTACCTTTTTCTAATTTGTAAAGTGGTGGTAATGCGATAAATACTCGACCTGCTTGTACTAATGGTTTCATATATTTAAAGAAGAAAGTTAGTAACAGTACTTGAATATGTGCACCATCTGTATCAGCATCGGTCATAATAATAATTCGACTATAATTACTGTCTTCAATTTTAAATTCATTACCGACACCTGCACCTATAGTATGAATAATCGTATTAATTTCTTCGTTTTTGAAAATGTCTTCTAAACGAGCCTTTTCAGTATTAATAACTTTACCTCGTAATGGCAGAATCGCTTGGAACTTACGATCACGTCCAAGTTTAGCTGAACCACCTGCTGAATCACCCTCAACAAGATAAAGTTCATTTTTTTCTGTGTTTTTACTTTGAGCAGGTGTTAATTTACCAGATAAAAGTGTATCTTTTCGTTTATTCTTTTTACCAGAACGTGCATCTTCTCGTGCTTTACGAGCTGCTTCTCTAGCCTGTTGTGCTTTAATTGCTTTTTTAACAAGTGACTTAGATAATTGACCTTTTTCTTCAAGGTAAAATGGTAATTTCTCGGATACAACTGAATCTACAGCACTTCTAGCTTCTGACGTTCCTAATTTAGATTTAGTTTGACCTTCAAACTGTAGTAACTCTTCAGGAATTCTTACAGATACTATAGCTGTTAATCCTTCACGTATGTCATTACCGTCTAAGTTTTTATCTTTTTCTTTTAATTCATTAATGCGTCTAGCGTAATCATTGAACACACGTGTCATCGCTGTTTTAAAACCAACTTCATGTGTACCACCATCTTTAGTACGTACATTATTTACAAAACTTAATATACTTTCTGAATATTGGTCATTATATTGAAATGCAACATCTACTTCTATACCGTTAGATGTTCCTGTAAAAGTCGTAACATCATGAAGTACTTCTTTACCTTCATTGACATAACTTACAAATTCTTTAATCCCTTCTTCATAGTGGTAAAATTCTTCTCTTTCTTTACCACGACGTAAATCGATTAATTTAATCTTTAAGTTCTTTAATAGAAAAGCAGATTCTTGTAATCGCTCACTTAGAACATCAAAATTAAATGATGTTGTTGCTTTGAAAATTTCAGGATCTGGTTTAAATGTAACCTTAGTACCTGTTTTCTTTGTCTTCCCTTCTTTTAGTAAACCTGTTGCTGGCACACCGCCATCTTTAAATCTTTGTTTATAAATATTTCCGTCTCTATGAATCTCAACTTCTAACCATTCACTAAGTGCATTTACTACTGAGGCACCAACACCATGTAATCCACCAGATGTTTTATAGCCACCTTGGCCGAACTTACCTCCAGCATGTAAAATCGTAAAAATAACTTGCACAGTTGGTTTTCCTGATGCATGGATACCAGTAGGCATTCCACGACCGTTATCTTCTATAGAAATACTATCATCTTGGTTAAGGATAACTGTTATTTCATCCCCATAACCATTTAATACTTCATCGACGGAGTTATCGACAACTTCATATACTAGATGATGCAATCCACGTTTATCAGTTGATCCTATATACATCCCCGGTCTTTTTCTAACTGCTTCAAGACCTTCTAAAACTTGAATAGAATCATCTGAATAATGATTTTGTTTATTCATTGCCAATGATTTCGCCCTCCTACAAACGTACGTTCGTTTTTAAAACTATACAATAGTTATTCTTATATAAATCAGAATAAATTGCAAGTGTCATCTTGATAAAACAGTTTATTTTACTGATTATTCATATTCAAAATGTAATTTTTATTGTTCTAATATGAGATGGATATGGTAAAATAGTGCTAAGTTATTAAAGGATGTGTATTTTATGATGATTGTCGTCATGTTAATACTAAGTTATCTTATAGGAGCTTTTCCAAGTGGTTTAGTTATTGGAAAGTTATTCTTTAAAAAGGATATAAGACAATTTGGTAGTGGCAACACTGGAGCAACAAACAGTTTCAGAGTATTAGGAAGACCAGCAGGTTTTGTAGTTACATTCTTAGATATCTTTAAAGGATTCATAACTGTTTTCTTCCCTATATGGTTACCTGTACATGCAGATGGACCTATAAGTACATTCTTTACCCATGGCCTGATCGTAGGATTATTTGCTATTGTGGGTCATGTATATCCAATTTATTTAGGATTCAAAGGTGGTAAAGCTGTTGCAACAAGTGCTGGGGTAGTTTTAGGCGTTAATCCTATTCTTTTATTAATTTTAGCAGTTATTTTCTTCGCTGTATTAAAATTATTTAAATATGTGTCCTTATCAAGCATCATAGCAGCTATTTGTTGTGTTATTGGTTCGCTCATTATTCAGGACTATATATTACTAGCAGTAGGCGCAATCGTTGCCATTATATTAATCATACGTCATAAAACAAATATTGTTAGAATCTTTAAAGGTGAAGAACCTAAGATAACGTGGATGTAAATAAAAAATCTAAAACTTAATAATTAATACAAAGCATTTAGTATGATATATGAAATTTATATCACACTGAGTGCTTTTTATTTTGTTAAATGTTTTGATTTATGATGATGTTATTGGTGAGTTTTATATAGTTTGATATACCTTTAGTCTTTGATAGTGGCTTATAACTCATTAAGTTAAAATAATTATATTAGGATATTAAGCTATGCTATAATTCTACTATCAATAAAATTCACAATTTAACCCCTAAAAAATATGGATAATTAATATGGAGGAACTATTTATGAAAATCGAGCTTACCCAACCAGCAGTTCAGTGGTTTAAAGATGAGTTTGACTTACCTCAAGATGACAAAGTATTACACTTTTTTGTACGTTATGGTGGAGAATTCCAATTAAAACAAGGGTTTAGCCCTGCATTTAATGTTGAAAATAAAGCCGATGTAGAAGTGGCATATGAAGAAGAATTTGACGGACTCACTTTAGTCATCGCTGAGAAAGATTTATGGTATTTTGAAGATGATCATATTGTAGTAGATGCAGTTGATCATGAAGATGAAATTTCTTACAGTAAAAAGTAATTTAAAAACAGCCTAACAATGCCACTAAAGTGAGCAATGTTAGGCTATTTTCATTTTCTGATGCTAATTTAATTACAAATGATCGATACCATTTGTTACTTCTTCATCTATACCTTCTTTATTTAAAGCTTCAACTTTACTATATACTTCGTGCCAATCAGCAAAATAACGATCCAATCTAATAGGTTTAAATGTATCAGCTTTCATACAAATCAATTCAGTGTAACCTGTTGTAGCTAGTTCACCTTGTTCGTTAAATAATTCATAACGATATATTGAACGTAACCTTGAGTACTTTTCTACCCATGTCTTAATCGTTACTTTTTCAGGATAAAAAATAGATTTTTTATATTTAATATTTAAGTCGGTAACTGGAGAAATGATTCCTTGCTTTTCCATATCAGCATAATTAAATCCTAATTTCCCAATATAATCTGTACGGGCAACTTCAAACCATGTTGCGTAATTACCGTGATAAATCACACCCATTTTATCTGTTTCTTGATATCTTGGTTCAATTTCAGTCAAACTATAAATCATTGAATTCCAATCCTTCCTTAACTTATACATTACATATGTATTTTAGCATAAAAAAACTGTGCTAACCTAAACGTTAGCACAGTTGATTTTTATTATTGAGCTAATTTATTTCTTAATACCATTTGTAAGATACCACCATGACGATAGTAGTCTAATTCAACTAATGAATCAAAACGAACCATTGCTTCGAAATCAACAACTTCTCCGTTTTCTTTTTTAGCATGAACTGTAACTAAATCATGAGGTTTTACATTTTCATCGATATCTACTGAAATTTCTTCTTTACCTTCTAAACCAAGAGAATCAGCTGATTCACCTTGTTTAAATTGTAATGGAAGTACACCCATCATAACTAAGTTTGAACGGTGAATACGTTCATAACTTTGAGCGATAACTGTTTTAACTCCTAATAAGTTTGTACCTTTAGCAGCCCAGTCACGTGAAGATCCCATACCATAGTCGTTACCAGCTAATACAGCTAAGCCAGTGCCATTTTCTTTATATTTCATAGCAGCATCATAAATAGGCATAACTTCGTCTGTAGGCCAATAAGTTGTAAAGCCACCTTCAGTACCTGGAGCTAATTGGTTTTTAATACGGATATTAGCGAATGTACCACGTACCATTACTTCGTGGTTACCACGTCTAGAACCGTATGAGTTGAATTCTCTAATTGGAACATTGTGGTCAATTAAATACTTACCTGCTGGTGTGTCTTTACCGATTGCACCTGCTGGAGAAATATGGTCAGTTGTTACTGAATCTCCAAATTTACCCATAATACGTAAGTCTTTTAATGGTTCAATTGTTCCTGGTTCTTTAGATAATCCTTGGAAGAATGATGGATTTTGAATATATGTTGAATTTGGATCGAAATCATATAGTGGTGCATCTGTTACATCGATTTCATTCCACATTTCATTATTTTCATAAACATTTGCATATTCTTCTAAGAATAATTCTGGTGTTACTACACTATCAACTGTGTCAGCAACTTCTTTAATACTTGGCCAGATATCTTTAAGGTAAACATCTTCGCCATCTTTACCTTTACCAATAGCTTCATTTTCTAAGTCAATATCTACAGTTCCAGCTAAAGCATAAGCAACAACCAATTGTGGTGAAGCTAAGTAGTTAGCTTTAACTAATGGATGGATACGACCTTCAAAGTTACGGTTACCTGAAAGTACAGATGTTACTAATAAATCTTCGTCAGCAACAGCTTTTTCGATTTCTGGTAATAATGGACCAGAGTTACCGATACATGTTGTACAACCATAACCAACTAAGTTGAAACCTAAATCATCAAGATATTCTTGTAATCCAGAATCTCTTAAATAACCTGTAACAACTTTAGAACCTGGAGCTAATGATGTTTTAACATATTCAGGTACTTTTAAGCCTTTTTCGATAGCTTTTTTAGCTACAAGACCTGCACCTAACATAACGTAAGGGTTTGAAGTGTTTGTACATGAAGTGATAGCTGCAATTGCTATATCACCAGTTTTCATAGTAGCTGTTCTACCATCGTTGAAACTGATATTAGCTTGTTTATCAAATTCACTTTCATCTAGACCATGACCTTGGTTGCCAGCTGGTGCTGTAACTGATTTTTCAAATTCAGTTTTCATGTCACTTAAGAAAATTAAATCTTGTGGACGTTTTGGACCAGATAATGAAGCTTGTACTGTAGATAAGTCTAAGTCAATTACTTCAGTATATTCTGGGTCTTCATTTTCAACTTGGAAGAACATATTATTTTGTTGTAAATATTCTTTAACAAGTTCAATATGATCAGCTTTACGGCCAGTTAATTTCATATATTTAAGTGATTCTTCGTCAACTGGGAAGAAACCACATGTTGCACCGTATTCTGGCGCCATGTTAGCGATTGTAGCACGGTCAGCTAATGGTAAGTTTGTTACACCAGGACCGAAGAACTCTACGAATTTACCTACTACACCGCGTTTACGCAACTCTTCAGTTACACGTAAAGCTAAGTCAGTTGCAGTAGAACCTTGAGGTAATTCATTACTTAATCTAACACCAATTACTTCTGGAATTGGGAAGTAAGAAGGTTGTCCTAACATACCTGCTTCGGCTTCAATACCGCCGACACCCCAACCTAATACACCAATACCGTTAATCATTGTTGTATGAGAGTCAGTACCAACTAATGTATCAGGGAAAGCAGTTTGTTCACCTTCAACGTCACGGACATGAACAACATTTGCTAAATATTCTAAGTTTACTTGGTGAACGATACCAGTTGCAGGTGGTACAGCATTATAATTGTCAAATGCTTTAGTTGCCCAGTTTAAGAATTGATAACGTTCATAGTTTCTTTCGAATTCTAATTTCATATTACGTTCTAATGCGTCTGGGTTAGCGTAGCTATCTACTTGTACAGAGTGGTCAATAACTAAATCTACTGGTACTTCTGGGTTGATTTTGTTAATATCTCCACCAACATCATTCATTGCTTTACGTAAAGACGCTAAGTCAACTACTGCTGGTACACCAGTGAAGTCTTGTAAAATAACACGAGATGGTTTGAAAGGTACTTCACCTTCATTATCTTTTTTACCGAATTCTGCTAACTTTTTAATGTGATCGTCAGTGATTACAAAATCATCTTCCTGACGTAATACAGATTCTAATAATACACGAATTGAATAAGGTAATTTAGAAATTTTAGTTAAACCTTGTTCTTCTAATGATTTCAAATCATAGTATGTGTATGATTGGCCATTTAAATCAAATTGTTTCTTTGCTGTTTCTTTAAAATTAGAAGCCATTTGATATCCCCCTTGAAAATCTTTATATTTTATATGCCTTATTTAAATTGTATTATTATATGTTTTCGAAAACAACTATATAAGAGTAGAAAGACGTCGATTTTCATTTCGCATTTTTAATCAGGTAGCATAAGCAAAACTTATCATAAGACGTTAGTGCAATAAGTAAATTTTATTAATTGAGAATGGTTATCAATCGCAAGTATTAGTTTTCATTTTTTATAGATAAAAAAATACTACCAGCCCTATATAGAGCCGGTAGTATCTTCACTCATTTCTAAAAGAATTAATTATTGAATTATTCTTCTCTTTCACGGTTTCTTCTTGATTCACGTTTTTCTAAAATATCAGATTCATAATCTTCTTGTTGATATTTAACGTACTCTTCTAATCTGTGTTTATTAGGCGTTAATGTTAAGCCTAAGAATTTACGTTCTTTGTTGGCATCTTTGTAAAAGCTTATCATCATCAGTATGACGACAAAGGAGAATGGGAACGCACTAATAATGGCGGCACTCTGAATCGCGTTGAGTGCTTTTGTTCCATCTCCGCCACCAGCTAATAATAGAACGAATGCAATAAGTGCTTGAGCAATTCCCCAAGTTACTTTAACTGCACTGTTTGGATTTAATGAACCAAATGTTGTCTGCATACCTAAAACGAATGTTGCAGAGTCAGCTGATGTGATAAAGAATGAAGCAATTAAAATAAGTGCTATGAATGATAACACTATACCTAACGGAACGTGGTGGAATACACCAAATAATTGTGTTTCTGGAGTCATATCAAATAATTTTGGATGTTTTTTACCTGTTTCAATACCAAGAACACCGAATACACTAAACCAGATGAAACTTACAATTGCTGGTACTAATAGTACACCTGAAATAAATTCTCTGATTGAGCGTCCTTTTGAAACTCTGGCAATAAATACACCAACGAATGGGCTCCAACTTAACCACCAGCCCCAATAGTATAATGTCCATGTTGACATCCATTCACGTTTTTGACCATTTAATGCTGCAGTGTCAAAGCTATTGAATAAGAATGTATTTAACAAGCTACCTGTTGAACTTGTCATCATATTAAGGATTAATACAGTTGGTCCAATGATTAATGTAATAATCATTAATATGGCACCTAAACCAATATTTAAATTACTTAAATACTGAATACCTTTACTTAAACCTGACCAAGCACTAGCGATAAATAATATCGTTACAACAACGATAATAATTGCTTGAACCCAAGTTGTATTTGGAATTCCGAATAAGTAACTTAAACCACCATTAATTTGTAATGCACCCATACCTAGTGATACAGCTACACCTACTAAAGTAGCAAATACAGATAAAACATCAATAAATGTTCCAATAGGTCCTTCTACTTTATCTCCTAAAAGTGGTCTTAGCGTTCTTGAAAGTAAACCAGGTTCACCTTTACGGAATTGAGAATATGCAAGTGCTAATGCTACTACACCATATACTGCCCATGCGTGGAATCCCCAATGGAAGAATGTAGAACGTAACGCTTCTGTATATGCTTCAGTAGTCTTTGGATCAGCATCAGGTGGTGAAGCAAAGTGTGACATAGGTTCAGCTGCACCATAGAAAACTAAACCAATACCCATTCCTGCACTGAATAACATTGCAAACCAAGAAATTGTATTAAATTCTGGTTTATCATTTGGTTTACCTAACTTAAGTTTCCCTATAGGGCTAAAGATTAGGAAAATACAGAAGAAAACAATAACTGTAGTTAATATTAGGTAATACCAACCTAGTTTATCAGTAATCCACATTTTGACTTCATTAGTAACCGTGTCAAATTGAGATGGGAAAATGGCACCAATTAACACAACAATTGCTGCGACAATGGCACTGTAGATAAACACCGGAGAAATCTTCTTACCATTTTTTTCTTCAGAAGAAGAATTCATAATTAATTACTCCCTTCTTATTATTAAATTTTCAAACTAGTAAAATTAAATTATTATTTTTTTATCTTAAAACAATTAACTTTACTAAAACACTACTATAGGATAACAAAGCTCCATATTAGAATCAAATTTGATTAAAATTACTATTTTCTAAATTAATTATATGATGTATAATGACGAATATATTGTTATGAAAGGATTTTTTTATATGCTTAAAGAGTTTAAAGAGTTTGCATTAAAAGGCAATGTATTAGATTTAGCTGTAGCCGTAGTTATGGGCGCTGCATTTAATAAAATAATCACTGCATTAGTCCAATACATTATTATGCCATTAATTGGTAAAATATTTGGTTCTGTCAATTTCGCAGAGGACTGGGCTTTCTGGGGAATTAAATATGGTTTATTCATACAATCAATAATTGATTTTATAATCATAGCTTTTGCATTATTTATCTTTGTGAAAATCGCAAATACATTAATGAGAAAAGAAGAACCAGAAGAAGAATTAGAAGCAAACACTGTTCTTTTAACAGAAATCAGAGATTTATTACGAGAAAAAAATTAATAATTATTAATTAAAACGATTTATCAACCTAATTTATAGAAGTTGATAAATCGTTTTTTTATAACTTTATGATTATTAATTCCATTTAAATTGTGTTGTGCTTTGGTATTGATTAGATGTCACTTCTAAAATGAGTGGTATTCGTTGTTTCAATTCACTTACATGAGATATGATTCCCACCATTCTACCTGTAGATTTCAAATTAACTAATGTATCTAGTGCTGTTTCAAGTGTTTCTTGATCTAAAGTACCGAATCCTTCATCAATAAACATAGATTGTAATGAAATTCCTCCAGATTCTTGTTGTACAATCTCACTTAAACCTAATGCTAAAGCTAATGACGCTTGGAACGTTTCCCCTCCTGATAACGAACTTATATGTCTAGATTTATTTGAGTAAAAATCAAATACGTCAATTTCAAGACCACTAAACCCTTGTGATAAAGCTGCTCTTCTTTGTAACTGATATCTTTGACCGCTCATAGTTGCAAGACGAATATTAGCTTGAGCGATTATTTTTTCTAAATAATATACAAGAACGTAATTTTCTAAGGTTAACTTTTGACTATTTTTACCTGACAAAATTTCAGACAGATTAAAGATATCTTGTTGTTCTTTTAACTCTTTATTCAAGTAATTTATATTAGATTCAACTTCATTTCCTTTTTGTTCATTTAATTTGATTTGATACTCTAGCGTTGCTATCTCATTATTTAATTGATTCAATTGTTCTTTTGTCTTTGATAGATTTTCTTGTATTTTATCGATATCTTCCAAATTTCTATCTGAAACTAGCTTCGTTAGCCTATTTATTTCTACTTCATACATATGCAATTGTTTATTAAAATCATTAATTTCTTTCTCGATTGATTCCTTTTCATTAACGATTTCTATAATGCTTTGGATTTGTTCTATTGAAGATAAACTTAATCTATTCATTTCATTTTCAATTTCTTTTTGAGTTCGTTTAAGTTCATCTTGGCTTTCATTTAATGAAGTGGTATGATGCTTAACATTGTTTTCTTCAATACTTAGTTTTTGAGAAATATCACTCATGGCATGTTTATACTTCTCGGTTAGTTGTTCATATTCAGTAACATTATTTTTTAATTGTTCATAGTACAATTTAAACTCTTTAATGTTAGTAAATTGAGATGTCGTTTCAAAATCATTAATTCTAATTTCACATTGTTCAATTTTTGCATTTGTATCTTTTATTTCATTTTCTATTTCATATATTTCTTGTTTTTTTTGTTCAATTTTTTTATTTGTTGATAAGATACGGTCATTTTCTTTTTGATGTCTTACTTTTTCTTCCTGTTTTACTCTAAGTTGAGTATTAAGTTTATCTATATTGAGAATTGATTTTTCATCTACATTAATATTTTTTAATTGTTCAGTAAGGTGATTAATTGAATTTTCAAATTTAGCTTTGTTTATTTTATGCTCATTTAATTCTTCTTGTAACGACTTTAATAACCTTTGCTTTTCATTAATGCTTTCGAAGTCAATATGTTGATCTAAAGAAGTGATTTCATTACCACAAACTGGGCAAGTATCTCCTATTGAAACAACTTGCTGTAATTGTTCTACTAACGTTTCTTTATTGTTTAAATTAATTTCATTTTGATTGATATCAGCTATCGCATTGATTAATTTTTCAATTTCATTGTCCGTTTTCTCATTAGAATCTTTTATTTCATTAATTCTGGAATTTAGATTTTCTTTGGTTTTTACTTCTTCCAATTGCTTTTCAGTTGTTTCAATATTTTTTTCTATTTTGAAAATATCTTGAGATAATTGTTCAACTACATCGTAGTCAACGTCTTTCGAATCAATAGAATCTTTTAATTGATAGAATTCTTTTTCGACTTGCTCTTTCTTTTCTTTTAATTTTTCCAATTTAGATGAAAGTTTTTCCTTATCTTTATAACTTGAATCATATTTAGATAAATTAACATAGAAAGTATGTGTTTTTTCTAAATATGCTTTTTCTTTGTTTATTGATTCTTCACTTTCAGTTAATTTTTTTAATTGGTATTGATAGTCCTCTTGTTCTTGATTTAACTGTTTAATTGATTGTTTAGATGTTTCAACAGAATTTTCTATTTGTTTTAATTTTTTGTTTGTTTCATTTTTACTATCAAGCAATTGTGATAAAGGTTTAATTTCGTTGATTTTATTTAGCTTTTCCTTTTGTTTATTGATGCTTTCTTCTTGTTCTTTTAATTGATTAAATTGATTTTTGTTTTTCTCTAATTCTTTTAAATTTGATTCCAGCTCTTTATTTTCATTCAAATTATGTTCAATCTTTGAAATCTTGTTCTCTAAAATATTTTTATCTTCATATTTACTTTGAGCCAATTTTTTACCGAATTCATTGAATTTTGGCAATGCATCTATTAATTTTTCAGTTTGCTGAACATTAATCGTTTTTAATTCTTCAAGGCTTTCACTGTCAAAGGTGTTGATATCATTCCATAATCTTTCAATATTCTTATATCTATCTTCAATTTGTTTTTTTTCATTTTTAACATCTTCACTCAAAGCTTTTTCAATTTGTTCAAATCTTTCACTATTAAAAAGAGTTCTTAATATACCTTGCTTTTCTTTACTATTAGATAATAAGAATTTTTTAAATTCACCTTGTGGTAATATAAATAATTGTCTAAATTGTTCAGCGTTAACGCCAATTAAATCAATAATAAATTGATTTCCAGCACTCACCATACTTTCACGTAAATCAAATTCATTATCATTGTATTCAAAAACATTTAGCTTTGCTGGTGTTTTAGTTGTATTTCCTTCTTTAATATAAGGTCCAGTTCGAACTATTTTAAAGATTTTGTTATTTAGTTCAAATTCAAAAGTAACTTGCATGGCTGAATTACCATCAGCAAAATGACTTCTTAAATCACTTTCTTTTCTATTTTTAGTTGAAGCTTCCCCATATAACGCATATACTATGGCATCAAATATCATTGTTTTACCAGAACCGGTCTTACCACTTATCAAAAATAATTGATTTTGATCTATTTTATGAAAATCTATTGTTTCATTTAAGAAAGGTCCAAAATTAGTTAAAGTTAACTTAGCAGGTTTCAATTTAATTAATCTTCCTTTCTCATCAAATTATTAATAATTTGATTAATTTTCTTTTCTTGAATATCACTCAGTTGTTCATTGGTTATGTTTTCATAAAATTTATTTATAATCGAAATATCACTTTCCTGTTTTATTTCAATTTGGTCGATTGCATCATAATATTCAAATGTCTCATTAGTTAATGCCAGTGTATTGGGATAAATTTGTTTCAAATTGATAATTGGATCTGATATATGAGACATATTTTTCAATCTAAAATGTATGTAATTATTTTTATTAGTAATATCTACCTTTTCTTGAATAACATCTTCGTAATCTCCAACTACTATTTCTAACTTTCTCATTGGTTCTATTGGAACGAAATAATCATTTATATTTTCTTTATTATTAAATTTAACAACACGATAACCTTTAGGTTGTCCAACTTCAGAAAATGAATATTGCAAAAGTGAACCACTGTATTTAATTCTATCTTCATTAATACTAAATGGATGATGTAGGTGACCTAATAGTACAAAATCAAATATATCAAACGATCTTTTTTCCACTGTCTCTACAGTTCCAATAGTTAATGGTCTTTCAGAATCTGATGTTTTGCCACCTTGGACAGTTAAATGACCAATTAAAACATTAATGCTACTCTTATCTAGCGTTTTTGACATATACATTATACATTTATCAAGTGCTTGTTGATGTGTTTGAATTGTTTCATCTTTAAAAAAGTGTTGCACTTCTGTTACTGTCGCAAATGGTAATGTATAAAAATTAACTCCTTTAATATTTATAGGCTCAATCATACTTTCTAATTTTGTTCTAATATATAAGTTACTATGTTCAAACCAATTTGCCCCGTAATTCAAACGTTCTTTTCCATCATGGTTTCCACTTATCATAACTACTGGTATTTTCATTTCAATATTAAGTTGTGAAATTGTTTCTTCAAATAGTTTTATCGTTTCTTTACCTGGATAAGTAGTATCATATAAATCTCCTGCAATAACGATGACATCAGGTTCTTCATCTTTCATTTTCTTTATAAACTGTTCTAATACATACCTTTGGTCCTCTAACAATTGCTTACCATTCAAAATTCGCCCTAAATGCCAATCTGCTGTATGAATTATTTTCATTTTTTACCTCCAAATAGAACGTTTGTTCGTAACTATTTTATAATTTTTTAATCTATATATCAAGTAAAAAACCACTCATCTCTAAAGATAAGTGGCTATAATATATTTAATGAACAATTGATTTTTTTACTTTTTTATACTGATAATACATTGCTAATCTCCATGGTACTATCATACAAAATGCTAATAAGAAAAACATACCCGCTATCTCACCTGGATCGATTTCGTTACTAATAAAGATTTTTAGAACAGTACGGATAACTAATAGAGAAATTAAGATAATCGGAAACGCTTTTGATCGTTTCATATAAATTTCGCTACCTTTAACTTCAAATCTAGATGTCCAAATTAACACTGTTGAGAAAAGTACACCTAAAATAAGTGACTCTAAAATCTCGGTACTAGTCAATCTAAAATATGGTACTACATACATTAGAGCACCTGTTGCCATAAAAAATGGAGGCAATATAATTTTCTTTTCATTAACTGGGAATTTTTGTGCCTTCATTCGAATCACAATAACAATTGCACCCATAAAGAATGCAACTACTATAGAAAATACTAAATATGCCACGCTTACACCTTCTCATATATTCTAAACTTTAATACTCTTTTTAATCACGTGTTAGTATATCATTAAATCAAGTCATTTTCATAGTTTTTAAATTAATAAATTCTAGCTATTTTATAAATTAACTTGTTTTCTCATTCTCCATAAAAAAAGGGATTAAATCAACGTTAACATTGACTTAATCCCCACTAATATTTATCTTATTTTTTTTGACCTTTCATGCCTTGGTCCATATTTTTGTTCATCATAGTCATCATTTGATTGATTTTCTTTTGAGAAGGTTTTTGACCCATTTGCATCATCATCATACGTAGCATTTCTTCATTAATAGGTGGGTTTTTTTTCAAATAATCCATCATATATTTTCTTGCTAAGAAGAAACCACCAGCTAAACCTGCGATTAATGCTATTATAATTAAAATAATTGCTAACCAAATTGCCATTGTTTCACCCACTTTCTTTATCCTAATGAATTTTACTAGATTCAAATATTTATTTCAAGACAAATTTGTATCTTAAAATAACGCACATCAAAAATAATAACAAATTTTCAATATATATTAAATGTACTTTTGAATATTAAAGTTAACATTTAAAAACTGTTAGTTTCGCATAAGCTTAACTAGCAGTTTATTTGAGTTTAAATTATTGATTAACTAAAATTCACGAATTTGGTTTAAAACATTTTCTTTAGTAAATCCATATTTTTCAACTACTAAATCGCCAGGAGCACTTGCACCAAAGCCATCGATACCAATAACTTTACCTTGTGTTCCAACATATTTATGCCAACCAAGTGTTGAAGCCATTTCAATAGCAACACGTTTAGTAATATTTGAAGGAATAACAGATTCTTTATATTCTTCAGATTGTTGTTCGAATGCGAACCAGTTTGGCATAGAAACAACTCTAACACCTTTACCTTGAGCATCTAAGTCTTTTGCAGCCTCTACTGCTAAGCTTACTTCAGAACCAGTTGCTAATAATAGATATTCAGGAGTTTCTTTAGATTCATATACAATATATGCACCTTTACGTACACCTTCTTCGACAGTTTCTTCAGAAACATCTAAAGTAGGTAAATTTTGACGTGTAAGTACTAATGATGTTGGAGTGCCTTCTGATTCTAAAGCAACTTCCCAAGCCACTCTAGTTTCATTACCATCAGCAGGACGAATCACATTCATATTTGGAATTGCACGTAATCCAGCTAATTGTTCAATTGGTTCGTGTGTTGGACCATCTTCACCAACTGCGATGGAATCATGTGTAAATACAAATGTTGAATTTAATCCCATAATTGCAGATAAACGTAAAGCTGGTTTTAGGTAGTCACTGAATACGAAGAATGTTGCACCATATGGATGTAAGCCTCCATGTGCAGCCATACCATTAACAGCAGCGCCCATTCCAAATTCACGAACACCAAACCAAATATTTTTACCGTCACGATTATTTTTATCATAATCTTTAGCTTCTTTAACATTTGATTTATTTGAACCAGCTAAGTCAGCTGAACCACCAAAGAATGAAGGTACATGTTTACTTAACGCTTGAATAACTTCACCAGAATCTGCACGTGAAGCTGCATTATGATCTGCATCAAATTTAGGTAAAGCTTCTCTGTAATCTTGAGGTAATTTACCACTTACAGCTAATTTAAATTCTTCCGCTAATTCAGGATAAGCTTTACTATACTCTTCAACTTTATTTTTCCAATTTTCTTCATTTTCATTAGCACGTTTTAACATTGTTGAATTGAAAATGTCGTAAACTTCTTGTGGTACATTAAATCTCTTTTCAGGGTCTAATCCATAAGCTTCTAAAGTTAATTTACGTTCTTCGTCGCCTAGAGGAGCACCATGAACGCCATTTGTACCTGATTTATTAGGCGCGCCATAACCAATTACAGTTTTAACTTCAATGATTGTTGGACCTTGCTGAGATTTAGCTTTATTAATTGCATTATCAATTTCTTCTAAATCATTACCATCTTTAACAAAAATGTAGTTCCAACCATATGATTCGAAACGAGATTTAGTATTTTCAGAGAATGCTTTATCTAAATCTCCATCTAATGAAATATCATTTGAATCATATAATACGATTAATTTATCTAATTGATTATGACCTGCAAATGATGCAGCCTCATGAGAAATACCTTCCATTAAATCCCCATCAGAAGCTAGAACATAAGTATAATGATCTACAACATTATAGTTATCTTTGTTAAATTTACCAGCTAAATGACTTTCAGCTAAAGCCATTCCGACTGACATTGCAAATCCTTGACCAAGAGGTCCTGTTGTCACTTCTACACCATCAGTGTGTCTGAATTCAGGGTGACCTGGAGTTTTAGAATCCCATTGTCTAAATTGTTTTAGTTCATCCATTTCTAAACTACCAGAAACGTGTAATAAACTATATAATAAAGCAGAACCATGACCTGCAGATAATACAAATCTGTCTCTATTGAAATAGTCTTTAGATTGTGGGTTGAAATTTAGGTGTCTTGTCCATAGTGTGTAAGCCATTGGTGCTGCTCCCATTGGTAAACCTGGGTGACCTGAATTGGCCTTTTCTATTGTATCGATACTTAATGCACGAATTGTATCGATTGCTAATTGATCTTCTTTATTGAACATTATATATTCTTCCCTTCTAATAATAATACTTAATGCCAATTATAACTTATTTTAATATAAATTCATAAAGAAAAATCTGAAAAATTTTTAATTTTCCATATTAATCTATATTTAAAATTCAGTAATTAGCATTCTATTTTTCTTTATTTTGTCGTTGAATTTGTTTTAATTTCTCAGGAGTAACATCATTTCCCTCAGGATCAATGACCTTAGTACTTTCAAGTTGTTGTTTGAACCCTTTTCTAAATGAATCAAGATACTGTTTTCTTAATTTAGATTGTTCTTTTGCTTCTTCATTGGTCAAACCTTTTTCTTTTTTCTTTTTAGCTAATTCATTAATTCTATCAATATTTAAATTATTAGACATTTTAGCTCCTACTTTCGTTTGTTAATCGTTTAAATTGATAATTTGTTAGAAAATAACCTACTACATATTATTTCAATAAGTAAAATGGATTTATTCTGTGTATATACCTTTTGTAAAATATAACAAAAAAAGGAGCGTAACCAAATCGTTACGCTCACATAAACTATTAAATATGATATTAGTTAATTGATGCGAACACTGATCCTGAATTTTGTTCGCTATCATCTTGTTTATTTAAAGATTGATTAGTATTATGATTAACATTTTGATGTATTTCATGGTCTGTCATTTCGTACGTTTGTTCTGAATGCTCATTTTGGTTAACGCTTAAGAAAAATACTAGAAAAATAAGACAAGATATTAAAAATACTGATATATAAGTTAAAAATGTTTTTGTTTGTTTTGTTAACATTGCATCTCACTCCTAGAACGTTTGTTTGTATTATTAATTTAACAGAACAGATGTTCCATGTCAACACTTTAACGAACAAACGTTTGTTTTTTGTTTATGTAGATGCTATAATATAATCAAATAAAATTAGGGAGTGCCTATATATGAGAGAGTTAACGAAAAGACAAAGTGAAATATATGATTACATTAAACATATTGTTCAATCAAAAGGGTATCCACCGAGTGTTCGAGAAATCGGAGAGGCTGTAGGATTAGCTTCGAGTTCGACTGTTCATGGTCATTTATCAAGATTAGAAGAAAAAGGTTACATTAGACGAGACCCTACTAAACCGAGAGCAATTGAAATTGTTAGCGAACAATTAGGCGACAATATTAATATGGAAGAAACGATTCACGTTCCTGTTATAGGTAAAGTAACGGCCGGAATTCCAATTACAGCAGTCGAAAATATTGAAGAGTATTTCCCACTACCCGAACATTTAACATCTACACATAACAGTGATATTTTCATATTAAATGTTGTAGGTGATAGTATGATTGAAGCAGGTATTCTAGATGGAGATAAAGTAATTGTTCGTAGTCAAACAATTGCTGAAAATGGAGATATTATTGTTGCTATGACAGAAGATGATGAGGCTACAGTTAAACGATTCTACAAAGAAAAAAATCGTTATAGATTGCAACCTGAAAATAGCACAATGGATCCAATTTATTTAGACAATGTCATAGTAGTTGGTAAAGTTATCGGTTTATATAGAGAAATGTAATCATATTTTATGCTCATAACCCCCCTATAAATAATAAAAGGATTAGGCGATTGCCTAATCCTTTTTATTTTGATTCTTTTTTAAAACTTCTTTTACTTTATCTAAGATATCAGGTTGTTGTTTTGATTTAGTTGACATTCTATCTACTTCCTTACAACTAATTATTACCCAAAGATGATTAACTCTAAACGATTAACCAGTATAATTTTCTGTCCAATACGGTTGTCGACGATCATTAAAATCAACACCTACGCCTAAAGTAGAAAAGCTATCATTTAAAATATTTTTTCGATGACCTAATGAATTCATTAATCCTTCATGTGCAAATATACTACTTTGTTGTCCATACGCTAAATTTTCACCAGCAGAACTAAAATCATGATGATCATCTTTCAAACGATCAAAAGGTGATTTCCCTTTTAAATCTGTATGATCAAAGTAGTTATTGTCCGCCATATCTTGACTATGCTTTCTAGCAGTATTAGAAACTGAAGCTGAATATTTTAAAGTTGGTAATTGATGTTGTTTACGTTCAGCATTTACGATGTCAAAATTTTGTAATTCAAAACTCTTTTCTAATGATTTGGAAGGTGCACCATATTGTTCTTGTAATCTATTTTCCATAGCTTCACTCACTTGATATAAAGCTGTTACGCCATTTTTTTCATGTTTATCGTAAAATACTGTTGTGTAAATGTGATTTTTATGGAAAATATCGTACTCGTCATTTTTAACTTCAAAACGTTTGTTACCTTTACTTATTTCTTCTATAGGTTTACCTAAACGATCTCGAACTGCCTTTTTAGGTGTAGCATATTTAATTTTAGACTGTGAAGATATTAAATTTTGATTCGTATACATGCCATTGACACGATTTTTAATATAACTAATCATTATGAATTGATTATAATCATTATCATAATACGTATACCAATGTGTACCGTATTCATTGGAAGTTATGCGTTTTTCTTTACCTAATTTATCCTCAACGTCTTTTTTTGTCATATTCATTTGAATATTATTAATCGCAAATTCTTGTTTGTCAGGAACATCTAAGCTTAAGTCTTCTTCATTTGAATTACCATATGCCCATTGATCAACTTGCTCTCTAACTTCTTGTTGTAAATGCTCTGTAAATTTGAACTCATTTAATGGTAAGAAAATAACGAGACACAAGAAGAATATAAAAAATACTAGAAATCTTTTAATTTTAGCCACCTACCGTATGATATTAATCTCTATCCCCATTAAAAATTGAATTTCTAACAATGACATAATCCACTGTTCGAAGAGATTTCAAATCTTTGCCACCTGCATAAGAAATAGAACTTTGTAAATCTTGTTGCATCTCTTTTAAAGTGTCTTTTAATGAACCTTTATGTTCAACAAACATTTTTTTACCTTCAACATTTTTATGTTCACCTTTTTGGAATTCTGACGCACTACCAAAATATTCTTTATATCGCTTACCTTCTAATTCAACAGTTTCTCCAGGAGATTCTTCATGTGCTGCAAATAGTGATCCTATCATTACCATAGAAGCACCAAATCGAATAGACTTAGCGATATCACCGTGTGTACGTAATCCGCCATCTGCTATGATAGGTTTTCTAGCTGCTTTACTACATAAATTAAGTGCAGATAATTGCCAACCACCTGTACCAAATCCAGTTTTTATTTTTGTAATACATACACGTCCCGGACCGATACCAACTTTTGTAGCATCAGCACCAGCATTTTCTAATTCTCTTACGCCTTCAGGTGTTCCTACGTTTCCTGCTATAACAAAAGAATTAGGTAGGTTCGTTTTGATGTGTTTAATCATATTAATTACCGAATCTGAATGACCATGAGCGATATCAATAGTAATATACTCGGGTGTTAAATTTTCATTTGATAACTGCTCAATAAAGTCAAATTCTGATTTCTTTACGCCAACTGATATGGATACAAATAGATTATTTTGTTGCATTTTATTGATAAACGGAATTCTAGCTGCTTCATTAAAACGGTGCATGATATAAAAATAATCATTTTCAGCAAACCATTGAGCTAATTCTTCATTCATTACTGTTTGCATATTAGCTGGTACTACTGGAAGTTTAAAGGTACGAGGACCAAATTTTATCGATGTATCGCATTCTGATCTACTTTCAACAATACATTTGTTTGGTATTAGTTGTATGTCTTCATAATCAAATATTTTCATATTAATTAAATAGCCCCTTTTTAAAAACAATAATATTAGGATAAATAGCTAAAATCCGAATAATCATAGTTTTATCAGTTGTTTTATTCAGAAATTCATTATCCTTATTAACTGTACATTGTTTTATTGTTCTTGTAAATGGACTTTAGGACTAGTTTTACCAACTAGATTTTTTAACACCTGGTATTTGACCTTTATGTGCATGTTCTCTAAAAGCAATACGTGACATTTCAAATTTTCGTAATACGCCTCTTGGTCTTCCTGTCACTTTACATCTGCGAGTTAAACTTGTTGGTGATGAATCACGTGGTAATTTTTTTAATGCTTCATAATCACCTTTAGCTTTCAATTCTTTTCTTAATTCAAAATATTTATCTACAAGTTCTTGTCTTTTTTGTTCTTTTGCAATCTTAGATTTTTTAGCCATTTCCATTACCTCTCTTTTTATAAATCGTAATAATTACGCTTTATATATTAGCACGATTTTCTCAATTTGCAAATCTAAAAGTTCTATAGCAAACATATTTATTTTTAAAATGACATTTTCTTGTAGAAAAAAAAGAGACCTTTTCCCAATGAAAAAGATCTCTTAAGCCATTTCAAATTGTCGTATTTGAAAGATAAGATTTATTTAGTTTCACGATGTAACGTATATTTATTTAATCTAGGGCAGTATTTTTTCATTTCAATACGCTCAGGATTATTTCTTTTATTTTTTGTAGTGATATAGTTACGATCGCCACACTCTGTGCATGCTAATGTGATATTTACGCGCACGTTAAACACCCTTTCTAATTAGGAATACTTACGATTTAAAATTTTATCATAAATTTGTTTTGTGCGCAATCTTCAATTTTATTTATTAAAATTTTCGTAAGTTTCGTCTTGTTCGCCTTCTAAATCAACTGTATTTATATCAATGCCTAATGCTTTCGCTACACCTTTACCATAATCAGGGTCAGCTTTATAACAATGACGGATATGACGACGTTTCACATCTTCAGTTACACCATCCATAGCGTTCGCTGTATTTGTAAAGATACGCTCTTTCGCTTCATCAGATTGTAATCTAAATAATTTACCAGGTTGTTCGAAGTAATTATCATCATCTTGTCTTTGATTATATTCATAACCATCACCGTCTACAGGGAAAGCAGGCTTTTTGAATTCTGGTTGAGAATCATATACGCCTTGATTATTTGGATAGTAGTGAGGTCCACCACCTTGGTTATCGTCTAAAATACGCATCTGACCGTCACGACTAAATGGACATAAGTTTTCAATGCCTACACCTTTAGGTTGGTTAACAGGAATTTGCCAATGGTTTACGCCTAATCTATAGCGTTGAGCATCTCCATAAGAGAATAAACGTCCTTGTAACATTTTATCTGGCGAGAAGTCTAAACCAGGTACAATGTTAGTTGGCGCAAATGCAGCTTGTTCTACATCTTGGAAATAGTTATTAGGATTACGGTTAAGTTCAAATTCTCCAACTTCGATTAAAGGATAATCGCCGTGGTACCAAACTTTAGTTAAATCGAATGGATTATCTTTATGATTTTTAGCTTGTTCTTCAGTCATCACTTGGATATACATTTTCCATTTAGGATAGTCTCCATTTTCAATGGCATTAAATAAATCACGTTGAGATGAATCACGATCTGTAGCAATTATGTTAGCCGCTTCATCATCAGATAAGTTTTCAATACCTTGTTGACTTCTGAAGTGATATTTAACCCATACACGTTCGCCTTTATCGTTATACATTGAATAAGTATGAGAACCGAAACCATGCATATGACGTAAATCTTTTGGAATACCTCTATCAGACATTAAAATTGTAACTTGATGTAATGATTCAGGTAATCCTGTCCAAAAGTCCCAGTTATTTTGTGCACTTCTCATATTTGTTCTAGGATCTCTTTTAACTGCTCTGTTTAAACTTACAAATAATTTAGGATCTCTAAAGAAGAATACAGGTGTATTGTTCCCTACTAGATCCCAGTTACCTTCTTCAGTGTAGAATTTTAAAGCAAATCCACGAATATCACGTTCAGCATCTGCTGCGCCTCTTTCTCCTGAAACTGTAGAAAATCTTGCGAACATTTCAGTTTGTTTACCTACTTCTGAGAAGATTTTAGCACTTGTGTATTTAGTAATATCATTCGTTACAGTAAAAGTACCAAATGCGCCTGATCCTTTTGCATGCATACGTCTTTCTGGAATAACTTCACGATCAAAGTGAGACATTTGTTCTAAAAAGTATATATCTTGCATCATTAATGGTCCACGTGGGCCAGCTGTCATGCTATTTTCTCTATCTGATACAGGTGCTCCAAATAAACCTGTTAATTTTCCATCTTGTTTGGACATGTGTATATCCCCTCCACATAAATTAGAATAATTATAATTTAATATCTATTATAAAGTATTCCCTCAAAAAAAGAAACTAAAACTACTCATTTTATTTAGAATTATCAGAAAATTTGTTGTTTTTTCACTTTAAAGTGCTAATTAGTATTGAATACTAGGTTCAAAAGACTTAAAATGATGGATATATTTAAAATAGATGGGAGACAGTATATGGAAGATAATAATATGAAAAGAGGTTTAACCTCCAGACACATAACCATGATTGCTATCGGTGGCGCCATTGGAACAGGATTATTCGTCGCTACTGGTAGTGTCATTTCTGAAGCAGGACCTGGTGGTGCTATACTAGCCTACTTATTAATTGGGATTATGCTTTATTTCTTAATGTCATCAATTGGAGAATTAGCTACCTTCTACCCGGTATCTGGTTCTTTTAGTTCTTATTCATCTAGATTTATTGATCCGTCACTAGGTTTTACCATGGGATGGTTATACTGGGGAATGTGGACACTCGTAACTAGTGTAGATGTTATTGTAGCTTCTAATGTTTTAAAATTTTGGGATGTTTTCAATTTCTTTAGCCCATTAACTTGGAGCCTAATTTTTATAACGCTACTCTTACTTTTAAATATCTTTTCAGTAAAAGCTTTTGGTGAAACTGAATTTTGGTTATCTCTCATCAAAGTAGTTACTATTATTGTATTTATTATATTGGGATTATTAATGATTTTTGGTATTTTAGGCGGCCATACATATGGCTTTGAAAATTATACTAAAGGACAAGCACCTTTTGTTGGTGGTATTTCTGGTATTTTAAGTGTTTTATTAGTTGCTGGCTTTTCTGTTGGTGGGACTGAAGTGGTCGCAGTTACTGCTGGAGAATCTAGTGATCCTAGTAAATCCATGCCTAAAGCAATTAAGCAAGTATTTTGGAGAATTTTATTATTCTATGTATTATCTATAGCAGTTATTGCCGCTATAATCCCATATACTGATCCATTGCTATTAAACGAAAGCCAATCTGTAACACAAAGTCCATTTACGATTGTATTTGATAAAATTGGTATCGCCTTTGCAGCTTCAGTTATTAATGCTGTAATACTAACGTCACTACTATCAGCAGCAAATTCAGGTATTTATACTACAAGTCGAATGCTTTATTCGTTAAGTGTAGATAAACAAGCACCTCAATTCTTTAAAACATTAAATAAAACAACGAAATTACCAATTAGAGCCATTTTAACTACTTATATTTTAGTTGTAGCAGTAGTTATATATGCTAATTTTAATTCGAATGCGGTATTCAATTTATTAAATATTATTGGCTCAATGGTCATCGTCGTTTGGGGATCAAGTATCTGGGCACAAATTAGAGTACGCAGTGCAATTAAAAAGCAAGGTAAAAACATTAATGAGTTGTTACCTTATAAAGCTCCATTTTATCCATTTGGTCCAATTATAGTTATAGCAACTTTACTATTTTTATTATTTGGTAGTTCATTTGGAAGTATTGTTTCAGGAGATTGGGTAAGTGTTATTCGAAACTTTACACCACTCATTATTTTGGCAATTATTTTCATTGTCCATAAACTCATTAAGAAAACTAAATTTGTAAAACTTGAAAATATGGATTTAAGTTCTCATATCTTTAAAAATGAATAGTTAATATATCTATAGTTTAAATATTTTATACCTTTCAATTCAAGCCGATTTATAGGTTTTTAATTGGAAGGTATTTTTATTTAAATTTTCTATACAATAATCAATAAATTACAATTAATTCCTAGTTAATCTTTATTTTCTGAGCGCTCGTAATCATGTATAATAAAATTAAGAAATAAGGCTTAGAGGTGGTTAAAATGATTGGTCAAACAAATTTGTTCGATGATGTGATTAAAAATGATGAACGTTTTGTAATTGTTGTACAAGCTTTAGAGGAAAAGAATGGTCAATTAGTAAAAAATACATTAAGAGAATACCCAAGTTTAAATCATGACCAAATGAGTAACTTATTCACACATCTTAAAGAAGTATATTTAGAGGAAAAATTTCAAGATAACCAATCAGCTTTTACTATAACTGTATATACTAACCTTGACTATGCAGCAGATCAAGTTTATGCACATGTTAAGCGCTATAGAGGAAAAAAAGATTGGACTCACACAGCTAAATAAATTCAATAGACAAAAATAGACTTAGGTATCTTTACTTGGATTAGGTTGATAGCATTCATTATTTAACGCTATTTAATTATCCTTAAAAATACCTAAGTCTATTTATTTACATTATAGTAGTTTTTTTAGAGTATGTGGTATACCATTCGAATCATTATCTAATGTGACTTCATCCGCTTTTTCTTTTAACTCGTCACTTGCATTACCCATTGCAACAGCATATCCTACAACATCTAACATAGATTGGTCATTTAAACTGTCGCCAAATGCGATAACTTCCTCAAGTGATATATTTAATTTTTCACATAAAGCAGTAATTGCGTTCCCTTTTGAAACGTCTCTTGCCATAAATTCTAAGAAGAATGGTTTACTAGTTGTAACGTCAATTTCTTCATTAAAATAACCATTTAAATCAATACGTGCTTCAGTAATATTACCAACATAATCAACACCCATTACTTTTGGTACACCATGTGTAATATATGATTTAATATCATCAACACGTTTCATAGGTAGTCCGGTAAGTTCAGATTCAATATTCATATATTCATGTTCACCATCATAAATAATATGTCCATCGTCATAAGTTAATACTAAAAATCCTTTTTCTCTACAGTAATCGACAATTTCATCGAAGTTCTCTTTCGAAACGGTTTTACTTACTTCTACCTTTTCAGAAATCATGTTAATTGTTTTACCACCATTATAACTAATAATATAACTTTCATGTTCATTTAATTTTAAAGTTCTCGCAACGGGAATCATACCTTCTGTTGGTCGTCCGGATGCTAATACAACTTTGTAACCTTTGTCTTGAATGTCGATAAGATAAGATTGTGTTTCTGGAGATACCTTATTCTCACTATTCATTAGTGTGTCATCCATATCCATAACAACTACTTTATATTTGCTCATATTATTCCGAATCTCCTTTCAATGACTTATCTATATTTTACATCAAAACGAGCTTATTGGTACACTACTTCTTCAATTACACCAACCTCATTTATCGTTACTAATTCTGAAATACAATGCGACATTTCATTCTTTAACGTTCTTACTATTTCACCACTATGTTCCCTAGGGCTCAAAGTTAGTACAGTCGGTCCAGCTCCACTAATTACGGTTGCATATGCATGGTGTGCTTTAGAAATATTTCTAATCTTTTCAAATTCTGGAATTAAATGCTGTCTATATGGTTCATGAAAACCATCTTGTTCCATCATTTTTCCAGCTAAATCATATTTGTGTTGTATCAACGCACAAATCATTGTATTACTTATCGCGCTATTTTTGACAGCATTAGCATGGGAAAATGTATCTGGTAATGCCTTACGTGATTCTTCAGTTTTAAGTTCATAAGGAGGAATCGTTAATATAACATCTACCTTAGGTACATCTATTCGAGCAACATCTGTTACTTTTGATTCTGAGTTGTAATAACCAGATATTAAACCTCCATAAATTGTAGGTGCAACATTATCAGGATGACCTTCTATTTCAGTCGCTAATTGAAGTAATTCATATTGAGATAATTGAATATTACCAAAATGATTAGCAATATATAGCGCACCTACTAATGCTGAAGCTGAAGAACCTAAACCTCTTGCTAAAGGTATATCACTTCTCATATCAATATTTAAAGCTGGCAATTCAACTTGATATTTTTTAGCAACTAATTGTGCAACTTTATAGATGTAATTTGAATTATCTTTAGGTAAAGTCTCTAATTCTTCATTAAAGTAGTTAAATTCCCATTGATCACCTTGAATCTCTTTTATATCCATATACAGATACTTATTTAAAGCCATACCAATTGAGTCAAAACCAACACCTAAATTTGCTGTTGAAGCGGGAATTTTCAACTTTAATATTACTTCCATTTTAAAGAGCCCCTTTAATATATTTAATGATACTTTCTTTATCGTTTGGAAGTGGTTGAATAGGATTATCTAATAAAGAAATGGCAGTATCAGGATCTTTTAATCCATTTCCAGTTAGAACAGCGACTACTTTTTTACCTTTAGGCAAACGTCCTGCACGGTGAAGTTTAATAAGTCCAGCTATAGATGCATTACTTGCTGGTTCACTAAACACACCTTCTTTAGAAGTCATCATTTGATATGCCTCTAATATCTCTTCATCTGTAACGCTGTCAATTAAACCTTGAGATTCTTGTAATGCATTTGTAGCTTTATCCCAACTAGCAGGGTTACCGATACGAATGGCAGTCGCTACTGTTTCTGGATTTTTAATCACTTTATTCTGAACAATTGGTGATGCACCTTCAGCTTGGAAACCAAATAATTGTGGAAGTTGACTACCCTTTTTATCATGATATTCTTTGAAACCTTTCCAATAAGCTGTAATATTTCCTGCATTACCTACTGGAATAGATAAAATATCTGGTGCTTGACCGTCTAATTGTTCTACTAATTCAAAGGCACCTGTTTTTTGACCTTCAATTCTGAATGGATTCACAGAGTTAACTAGTTCAATATCTCCATTTTTAGCGATTTCTTTAACAATTTCTAAGGCTTCATCAAAGTTTCCTTCAATAGAAACAATTTCTGCACCATACATAACGGCTTGAGATAATTTCCCTAAAGCAATTTTACCTTCTGGAATTACAACAATTGCTTTTAAACCAGCTCTTGCTGCATAAGCCGCTGCAGATGCAGATGTATTACCTGTTGAAGCACAAATCACGATTTTTTTACCTTGTTCTTTGGCTTTAGTTACAGCCATTACCATTCCTCTATCTTTAAAAGAACCAGTAGGATTTGCACCTTCATATTTTACATATAATTCTATACCTAACATTTCAGACATGTTTTCACAATAAATTAAAGGTGTGTTTCCTTCGTTCAATGTTAAATGAGGTGTGTTTTCATTTACCGGTAAATACGTATCGAATTCTTTAACTAATCCTTGCCATCTTTTCATAAAAATTAAACCCCTTCTACAGGATAAATTTTACTTACTTCAAATCCTGCGTCATTTAATAGTTGTTCTGGTGATTGATCTAACCCTATAATAACCGTTGCAAATGTATCTCCGTCTCTTTTAGTTATTTTCAATGATTTATGGAACGGTAAATGTGCTTTGAGTTCATTTTCTAACTTTTCTTCAGAATTGTGTTGTGCTTTAAGAACAACATAGAAGTTAAGTTTTTCTTGTTTTAACACTGCTTTATCATTATCCATCATTTCTCTAGTTTCTTCTGTTTTCAATTCAAAATGAGGCGGTAGTGTATGTAAATTCGACTCAAAGAATAATGCTACATTTAGTAAATCACTAACAACTGCGCTACCTGTAGCTAAACTTCCAGCACCTTTACCATAAAACATTGTGTCCCCTACAGCATCACCGATAACGTATATTGCATTATATTCATTTTCAACTGCAGCAAGTTGATGATTTTCATCGATCAACGTCGGTTCGACTGATGCATTAACCTTTCCATTACTATATGTACCTTTACCAATTAATTTGATTTTATATCCTAAAGATTTAGCTGCATTAATATCAGATAATGTTGTTTCTCTAATACCTTTTAATTTAACCTCATTTAACTTAATTACCTGATTAAATGATAAATAAGATGTAATAACAACTTTTCTAGCGGCATCAATACCATCAACGTCATCAGTAGGATCCGCTTCTGCAAAACCGAGACGCTTTGCTTCTTCAAGAGCATCTTCAAATGATGTTTGGTCTTGAGTCATTTTTGAAAGAATGAAATTTGATGTTCCATTCAGAATACCCATAAATTTTGAAATGTTATTAGCATTTAATCCATTATTGATTGCATTCACAATCGGAATTCCACCTGCTACACTTGCTTCGAATTTTAATGCAACGCCATTAGTTTCGGCTAAATCTTCCAACAATTTTAAATGTACAGCCAATAAATCTTTATTTGCCGTAATAACATGCTTTTTATTTTTCAATGCAGTACGAAGCCAATCAACTGTTGGTTCGATACCACCCATTACTTCAACGACAATATCAATAGAATCATCTTCTAAAATTTCATTAACATCGTCAGTTAAGTGATATTGGCTAATATTTAGCGGTCGCTTTTTTGACTTATCCCTAACAAGTATATGTTTGATAACTATATCTTTATTAAGTGTATCCTTAATTTGTTGCCTATTCTCTTCGATAATTTTAACAACACCTGATCCGACCGTACCTAAACCAAGTAATGCTATATTTAATTCTTTCATTTAGCTGTACCTCCTTGTTCATTTGAGAAAAACAAATGTATCGTTGAAAAATACTATATGATGGTATAGTATAGAATTATTCTTAATTTTTGTAAAGTTCGCAATAATAGAAATATAATTTTATATACCATTCTCTAGACAAAAACTGAATGAAATTTTCTGATTTTTTAGAAAGGTTGTTTTATTTATGAAAGTAGCTAAATTTGGAGGCAGTTCTGTTTCCAACGCCAAACAAATTAAAAAAGTATTAAAGATAGTTAATGAAGATCCAGAAAGAAAAATTATTATCGTTTCTGCACCAGGTAAAAGATCAAAAGATGATATTAAAACGACAGATTTATTAATTCGTTTGTATGAAAAAGCGATAAATAACATTGATTATCAACATAAAAAACAAGAAATTATTCAAAGATACGCTGATATCGTTGATGAGCTCGATATGGATCGTGATATTCTCGATACAATCGATCATACTCTTGAACATTATATTCATGAACTTAAAGATAAACCCTCTCGACTATACGATGCGATTGTGTCATGTGGTGAAGACTTTAACGCTCAACTCATTGCCACATATAATAATAGTCAAGGTATCCCAACAAGGTATATTTCACCTAAAGAAGCAGGTATTTGGGTAACAGATTTACCAAAACAAGCTCAAATATTGGATTCTTCATATGAACAGATTTATAAATTAAATGACTATAAGGAAAAATTAATTATTCCTGGCTTCTTTGGCGTTTCAAAACATAATTTTATAGTTACTTTCCCAAGAGGTGGTTCAGACATAACCGGCGCTATTATTGCACGTGGTGTTAGAGCCTCACTTTATGAGAACTTTACTGATGTTTCTGGTATTTATAAAGCTAACCCAAATATCATCAAAGATCCTGAAATTATTGAAGAAATTACTTATAGAGAAATGCGTGAGTTATCTTATGCTGGTTTCAGTGTATTTCATGATGAAGCGCTTCAACCATTACATAAAGATCGTATTCCTGTAGTTATAAAAAATACTAATCGACCAGAAGATAAAGGGACATATATATTACATGACCGAGAAATTAATTCTAAAAATGTCATTAGTGGTATTAGTTGTGATAAGGACTTTACAGTAATCAATATCAAAAAATATTTAATGAATAGACAAGTAGGTTTTACTAGAAAGGTTCTAGGTGTATTTGAAGATTACAATATTTCATTCGATCATATGCCTTCTGGAATTGATAATATCAGTATAGTTATGCGTTCCAATCAAATTAAAAATATTGAAAGTCGGGTATTAAACGATATTCAAAAACATTGTGATGTCGATGAATTAAGTATCGACCATGATCTAGCTATCCTTATGATTGTTGGAGAGGGTATGAACAGAGTTGTAGGTACAGCTAGCAAGATTACACATGCTCTAGCTGAATCTAATATTAATTTAAAAATGATAAACCAAGGTGCTTCAGAAATATCTATGATGTTTGGAATTAAAGTGGAAGATGCAGAAAAAGCGGTTAGATCAACTTATGAATTCTGTTACCATGGCGTGTGTATTAAAGAATAGCTAAAAATAAAGCAACTTTCTATTATGGAATGGATAAGATTCCAAATAGAAAGTTGCTTTTTATGATTCTAATATCTTTTTATTATTAATAATTGCCTCTTTTATCCTTTTCTCGCCTACTACAAGTTTGAGAATAAAGAATTGGTAATAACTTAATGAATCAATCACTCGTTTATAGTTTGAAAATTGATGGTAATTTTGATTGTCTAATAAATCATACATTAGAACAATTTCGGGTTTAATATAATCCACACCATTATTTAATGAGTGGAAATATATATTATCCTTTGGTAAACGAATTTTATTATCTAATCTAAATACCCATTCATCATTTACAACATCATAAACAAAAATTTCCATGATATGTTGTTGGTCATCATATACATTTACATGGGTAATATCCTTTAAAGCTATGTTACGATTTTTAAAACATTCCCCTGCTTTATTATATAAACAAACTGTGAATGTCTTAGGAATTGCTTTTACAATTTCTATTAATTTTTTACGTTCTACACAAATATCTACTTTTGAAGGTAGTTCAAAATCATCACTTAAAAACAATTGCATGGCAACTACACCATGAAATTTGAATGATTGAGATGAAGTTTGAATTAATTCTTCAACTAATGTTTTAGTGTTTAAATGTTCTTCCATGTATAAGCACACCACCTTCTTAGTAAACGCTTTCATAAGATTGATTATACCTATATACTTAAAATTTTTCAATTGGTTATTTGTGAACAATTAGTAAAATCTATATTTAATGCTATAAAATTTTATTATATCCACAGTTTTAATTGAGTGTCGTAAAATATTACACCCATCATATTAAATTATAGGAAGTTTTAGATTAAAAGTTCATACAATATTCTTAATTTCACCTGCTATAGATTGAACATCATTAACCGGAAGTTTATAATTTATATTGTGTTATCAAGTGTGTAATTACGATAATATTTATGTTTGCGTTACTTTAAAATTAAATATATTTATCGTAATCATTCATTTGTATTTTTTATTTAAAAATTAAAGAGATTCGGGTGAAAATTATGTCAACATTATCGATAATTCTAATAATTATCATCATTGTTTTGATTATTGTATTTTTCTTGAATCAACAGTATTTAAAAAGTAGAGTTGAAACAGAAGAATACGCTAAAAATCAAATCGTTGCAAAAAATTCAGCTTTAAGTGAAGAAAATCTTTCTTTAAAAAATCAAATGCTTAGTACTAACAAAGACATTAGTCCTCACGCTTTAAAAAATGCTAAACGTGATTTAAGAGGTATTTTGGACAAATTTATCGAGGATGATCAACTAAAATTCTATAACATCATTACTACAAGTAATTTGGCAACAAAACATCCTTTATTTGAATATGTGAGATCTTTCGATTTCATTATTGTAACAGACGTTGGTTTAATCAATGTCGATGTTAAACATTGGAACCAAAAAACGTTCTATCATTTCGATGTTCCAGATAAACATATCGATAAGGATCAACAACCTTTAGATAGAGACAAAATAGTAGGTCATTACATTAGTGAACAATATCATGAACAATTTAATACAACTCGTGAAGGCGTATATACATTTATCGAAACCCTTCAAGATAACCGTGTTATTTTTGAATTTTATGATTATGATCCATATCAACAAGCTGCTAATAACGCTAAAGCGCTTAAAGACCAAATTGAAGGACAATTTAACTTTAAGATTCAAAGTATTGGTGTCATCTACTTTAACGATGGATCAGTAAATATTATCGAAGGTTCTGGAGAAAGCGATAAATACGTAGACACTGTATCAACAAAATCTTCTTTAGAAAAAGTAATCAAAGATGCAGTTCATTTATCAAAACATCCATTGACCGAAGATCAAGTGAATCAAATTACCGAACAATTCAATTAAAGTGGACATACCAAAAGACCAGTTCAAAACATTTAATCATTTTGAACTGGTCTTTTATTTATTATTTTATCTATTTAACTCCAAAGATTAACTTTCTTTTTCTTAGCTTCATTTTGAGCTTTAATAAACATATCTCTATACTTACCATTCGGTGCAAAGTATTTCTCTCTTGCTAATCCTTTATCAACTAACTCCTTGTTAAACATATGGTCTTTATCTAACCATACGTATGCTAAGGTTCTACCGTATCTATCATTCTTTTCTTTATCATATTCTAGATATACATCTTTATCAGATAATGTTTTCTTACTATAATTAGACGCTTCTTTTCCATAAGGTTGAACTGGCGTATTAGGTTTGACAGTTTCAGGTGTATCTACACCGATTAATCTCACTTTAATACTTTTATTACCTTGTTTGGCGACAAAGGTATCTCCGTCAACGACTCTTTCTACATGAACTTTTTCTTTTCCTTTTAAATCCGTACTAGAAACTTCAGATTGATTACCACTAAATGGTCCTGAATGATTAATATATTGAAACAATAATACAAAGATAGCTATAATTACCAACGCGAGTGTTGATAGAGATTTTTTTGATTTCATTGATGTCACCCATTCTTACTTTTTTATCCTGACTAATCATAATGAAAAATAAACATAGCGTCAATATTAATTATGAATTTTTAATTAATGATTACCGTGATATAATACTGTATGTTAGGAGTGAATAACCCGTATGTCTAGTGAAAATAGAGTTACACTTATAGCTGTTATTGTAGCAGTGCTTGTAGGTATTGTGATGCAAGTTGCATTTAAATTTCCAACTATTGTATCTGCAGTAGTTTCAATCTTTTTAGGTATCTTTGTAGGGTTTATTGTTTATTTAATAACTAATTTTATGAACAAAAGAAAAAGATAACCTAATAGTAATGAAAAAACCTTATAACACACGTATTTTAAAGCAGACAATTGATGTTTAATTCAATTGTCTGTTTTTAATTTATTTAACTGTACAAATTTAATATTTAAATAAAGAATTAGTGAATAATTTTAAATTTTAGTGGTATATATACATTAATAAACCGCTTAATTCCAATTCTTAAGACTTTAAAAGGAGGAAAAATGGAAATTATTGATTGTATCATTGATAGCCACCAAGTAACCTATCGCGTTAAAACTGCTCAAAACCACACCTTTGAACATACTTTAAGTATTGAAACACCCACTTACAGAGCCATTGAAATATTAAAATTGCTATCTACACACGTAGATAAGAAAAATGGATCATCTAAAGCCATCCTTTACTCTTAAAACTTTCATATTATAGTTAACATAATATTAATATCGTAAAATAAAAAATCTGCCACTTTATGTGACAGATTCTAAGGTTATAATATTGGTGAAATTAATTTCGCCAAATCTTCTTTAATCTTAATTTTTAGAGAACGATTTTTATATCCTTCTAGTGTAAGTTCATTTGACTTTTTAATGTCTTCTTTATATGCATGCTTGATCTTTTTAGCCATTTTTTCATCATAAACAAATGCATTAACTTCAAAGTTAAGTTCGAAACTTCTATAGTCCATATTAGCAGACCCTACAGAAACAACTTCATCATCAATTAAACATACTTTAGAATGTAAGAATCCATTTTCGTAAGTGTAGATATGTACTCCACTTTCTAATAACTGTGCTGCATTAGCAAATGTAGCCCAGTATACGAATGGATGGTCAGGCTTACTAGGAATCATCATATGTACTTCGATACCAGTAGCTGCAGCCATTTTGATGGCATTAATATAAGAATTATCTGGTATAAAATAAGGTGTTTGAATATAAATAGATTTCTTAGCACTCATAATCATTTTAGTATAACCAAATTCAATTTGATGCCAATCTTCCGCTGGACTACTTGCCACAATTTGCATTGGTACATGTCCATCTTGTACTTGTTTCTTCGGAAAATACTTATCATTATATTCAAATTGAGGTCTATGTGCTTGAGAATTCCAATCCATCATAAATCGTGTTTGCAATCCATCTACAGCATTCCCTTTAATTCTAAAATGAGTATCTCTCCAGTAACCTAATTTACCTAAACCTAAATAGTCATCACCTACATTAAACCCACCAATATAACCAACTTGGCCATCGATAACAACAATTTTACGGTGATTACGGTTATTCATTCTAAAGTTAATGATAGGTAATTTAGAGGCAAAGAATGCTTCCACTTCTCCACCTAGCTCATTGAAATGTTTAAAATTAGCTCTACTTATTTTTTTAGATCCAACATCATCATATAGTAGCTTAACTTCTAATCCTTCTTTAAGTTTTTCTTCCAAGGCTTTGATAATACGTTGACCTAAACCATCTAACTCAAATCCAAAATATTCTAAATGTATGTAATCTTTCGCATTGCGAATATCTTCAAGCATTTGATCATAAAGTTCATGTCCATCAGTAAATAAATCTAGATGGTTATTTTCAGTAATAAAACCATCTTGGTTCATTAATAACATTCGAACTAAATCATGATGTTTCTTTACTAATTGATTGTCGGTATCATAAGTTTTTTCATCAAATTCTTTGATTTGTTTGTCTATGAGCTCATTAAATGCATCTAATTCATTACCATTATTTTTATCTAATTTTCTTTTAGACACTGTGCGTCCGAAGAATAAATATAGAATAAAACCAATTAATGGTAATACAAATAATACAAATAGCCATGCCCAAGTTGAACTAGCACTACGACGATTTCTTTCTAAAAATATAATTATAAACGCTAAAATAATATTAATTACAAAACCTATAACTAATAATATTGTAAATAGCATACCCAAATCATGAGAAAACCTTAGTTCCATAAACATAATCTCCTAACAACATTTTATCTTTTAATTTTTATCATTTTTAACTAAAGTCACAACCGCATTAAAATCTTCTTCAATATTTGGAAATCTGTGTTCTTCAGTCTCTTTAATCGTAATATTTAATAACTTATAACTTGCACCTTCATCTGATTGTAAATATTGATTCACACTATTTTCTAATTTATCTAAGCTACTTTCTATAAAAGTTTTAAATTTAATTTGTTCCATATTCAATTCCCCTTTTCACTTTGATGATTAAATGATAAGTCTTTTTCATTAATAATTCAATTAATATTGAAGTTTAACCAGGTCAATACGATTCGCATTAAAATTATATTGTTCGGAATATATTTGAAATAAATTTAAAATAAGATATAATATATTCATTCATGTAAGTAATAAGAAAAATATCGCTTATTTGAAAAAGTATTTCACTGATTTATTGGAGGGAAAGTAAATGCTATCTTTTGAAAATGATTATTTAGAAGGTGCACATGAAAAAGTATTAAATCGTTTAGTAGAAACAAATAGAGTCCAAGCAGCAGGATATGGATTCGATCATTTTACAGAACAAGCAATCCAACAAATTAAAAATAGAATCAATTGTCCTGAAGCAACTGTTCGATTTCTTGTCGGTGGGACACAAACAAATCAAGTTGTCATTAATTCAGTACTAGAAAGTTATGAAGGTGTAATTTCAGCGGACACAGGACATGTTGCTGTACATGAAGGTGGAGCTATCGAATATAGTGGGCATAAAGTTTTAGCTATACCTTCGTCTGAAGGAAAAATAACTGCAAAAGGTGTTGAGGACTATTTAGACACTTTCAATAGTGATTTCAAACGTGATCACATGGTATTTCCAGGAATGGTCTATATTTCACATCCAACCGAGTATGGTACTTTATATACAAAACCAGAATTAGAATCTTTATCTAAAGTATGTCAAAAACACAATCTCCCTCTATTTATGGATGGCGCAAGATTAGGATATGGATTAATGAGCGATCAATCAGACTTAACTATTGAAGACGTAGCTAAGTATTGCGATATATTTTATATTGGTGGTACAAAAATTGGTGCACTTTGCGGAGAAGCAATAGTATTTACAAAACAAAATGAACCAAAACAATTTACAACACGTATTAAGCATCACGGTGCTTTATTAGCTAAAGGAAGATTAACAGGAATTCAATTTCTTGAGTTATTTAATGATGATTTGTATTTCAAAATTAGCCGTCATGCAATTGAAATGGCAAATAAAATGAAAGCCGGATTCCTAGAAAAAGGTTATCAATTATATTTTGATTCACCTACAAATCAACAATTCTTTATATTAAGTAATGAGAAAATTTCAGAACTAGAGCAAAAAGTGAAATTCGCAATTTGGGAAAAATACGATGATCAACATCGAGTTGTAAGATTTGCGACAAGCTGGGCAACAACTGAAGAAAATGTAGATCAATTGTTAGCGTTGATATAGTAGATACATATAGGTATTAAAGAGGGCATCATTCTATTGTGGAGTGATGCTTTTTTATTTGAATTAATGGTTAGGAAGTTTAGTAAGTATATATGTTTGAGAAAGTTGATATCTATTTTGTATTTTATTGTCATCAGTATGTTTTGGGTAATAAAAAATAACCTTTACATTGGAAAGTTAAAAGAATATATAAATAGCATCACTTTCTCTTTATCTATGCTGAAAGGATGCTACTAATCTTTTGATTTTTTGTTTTTCTAATTCTATCGCTTTCTTATATTCTTTTTCCAATAATTCTTGCGACTATTTATTGGTTATTTCACCATCTAACTGTGCAAAATGCATAATAACCACTTCCTAATAAAATTTACTTTTCTATAATTTCAATTTGTTTTATATCGGATTCATCAATAGAGTATGTACACAAATCTGTCTTAAGATCCATATCATAATTGCCAGTGTCTGTTTCTAATGGGTTTTCATAATCAATTACTCTACCTTTTAATTCATCTCCATTTGTTAAAATTACCTTTACATTATGACCATAAGCATCTCTTATATGCAATATTCTCACCTACATTTTTATAAGAATATAAATCATATCTTAATTCTGATTGTTGTTACTATTCATTTTCTTCATTTAATTTTTTCAAATCCTCTTGCAAGTCTTCTATTAAATCCTCTATAGGTATATTACCATCTAATTGTAGTATTACCATTTATATCACCCACATATATATTTTAATACCAAGCAACAGTATATTTTTCTGGAAAATAACCATTCATATTAAATTTTTTAATAGCATGATACACATGATTTCTATATATCAAAATATCATTATCTATTTCTAATTTCGACAAAGTATAACTATCAACTCTATTATTATTTTTATTTACTATTACTTGGCCATATCCATTGCTTATTTTATTTTCAGGCAAATATTTATATTCAATTTGATTGTCACTTTCTTTGACTTTGTATAATTCTACCATAATTTTTACTCCTTTAAATAATTAAAAAATAAGCTAAATCACTGTATAAGTGTTTTATCCCCATGCTACAAGTTCAGAATCAGGAAATAATCGCTTATTAGTATTCGTGTGTATTCTATCAATTGCATGTATGAAATAATTATCTATTGTATTATTCTCAATACCAGATTTTTTGGCATTGAGAATTTGAAGACTATCTATATCCATTTGAATAACACCAGGTTTAATATTTTCATCATCATTTGGATAATATTTATATGTAACACTTTTATCATTTATTTCTTTAATTTTTAAAGTTAGCAATCACTTTCACCTCTGATCAACAAAACTAATAACATTACCTATTAACCTACTATTAATTTTAAAAATTACTCATTCATCTATAGTTTTAATTGAGTCTTCATCAGTCAATTCTTTCATTTCGTTTTCTTGTTTCTTTTCGACCGAATATTCTTCGATATCTATATTTAAAAAATCAAATAGTTCTTCTTTTGTCATCTCACCATCTAACCTTAATATAGGCTTCTTCATATAATCAGCTCATTTTGAATTTTGTTTTGAAAATCATTGTTCTTTTTCTTTCTCTTTTTTTATCTATCTTAATTTCGTTGTCCAAAATTTCACGTAATTCTTTCATTATTATATTTCCATCTAGTTATGTAAAAACTATTTAAACACCTTTGAATACTGAAAATTTTATAAAAATATTATATTATAAATATATATAATAACTACAATAGTTATTTTTTTAGTTGTGGTATTCAATTACAATTTCTAAAGTTAATTGGATACTAAAATGTCATCAGCACGTTTTGGACAATAAAAAATAACCTTCACATTGGAAGGTTAAAATAATATATAAAAATAGCACCACTTTCTATATATTTGTGTAGAAAGGATGCTATTTTGTAATTATTTGTATGTCCTTAATTTCAGAGTCATCTATAGAATATATACCCATTGAGGTATCTAAGTCCATTACGAAATTTCCAGTATCACTTTCGATTGGGTTTTCAAAATTAATGACATTTCCAATTATATTATTATTATCTTTTAAAATTACTTTAACTTTATGACCATAGGCCCTTGCTATTCTCATTATTCAACCTCCTTTTTAACATATGGAACTACATGTGTTCCTGTTCTAGAATAATGTACTTTTCCAAAAGTTGTATCTATATAATTACCTCCTACAAATGATTTTCCAATTACAAATTCAAAATCTATTATCTCTTTTTGATTAAACTTATCTCTTAATAATAAAATTTCACCTGTCCCTACTTTGTCTGTTAATAATTCATTAAGTTTTTGAATTGATACAGTAGTATAACTTGGTAATAAATAATTATTTATTATTGCTTGTCTTTTACTATTTTTAAACAATTGATGATTTTTGTTATGTCTATTCTGTTTTTCAGGATTTATTTCTATTTTTATTTTACCACTTTCAATCATTTCAAGCATTTCTTTTTTAGCTTTTTCTTGTAATTTTTCTTTTTCGGACTCTTTATTCTCTACTTGATATTTACCTTCACGTTCTTTAAAGAACTTGTCTCGCCAACTGCCGACATGTGGCACTGTTGTACTTCTACACCAAGGATGCATAGGTGGCGCATTCACACCTGGAACCATATCTTTAACTTTAAATGTTTTACCATTGAGTGAATGACATAATTTAGATGTTTTACTATCTATTTTGGCAACATATTTATATTCGCCATCTTCACCTAAATCTTTAAGATAAGCTATCTTTTGTGATTCTGTTTGTACACGTGCTGATTCGGTTACTAATAATCTACTGGCGTTATAAGAAGTAGAATTGGTTTGCTTTTTAAACTCAGAAACAAATTCATTAGGATGTCGACCTCGAATAACGACATGACTTGTTACCCTCTCAACTTCCTTTTGAACAAGTTCCATATCATTCCATAATCTAGTAGACCATTTAACACCTTTGAAATTACTATTAACGACTGCTTTCACTTCAGTGTCATCAATTTGAACATGTTCACCTAGAATATGTGCTTGTCTCTTTACTTCTCTATTAACTGCGTCACTTAGCTTATCCTCAATTTTATTTTGAAGATTTAAACTAGAATCTTTCACAATCAAATCTAGCTGCTGCTTTAACAGTTTTTCTCTAGAGATTTTCATCGTTAAGTTGTATTGTTTGAGCGATTGATTCGCCTCTTCACTGAAATCTTTACGCTCAACAAATTGTTTCGCTTTGTTACTAAATGCTAGTACATCAAATGAATCAGCCATTTTCTTAACTTCTTGAATACTCAGTCCAGTATCTTTGGCATATTTTGCATAAAAAGCTAATAATTCTTTTGTAATTTCGGCATACATCAATAGAATGATACGTTCAATTTCAATGATTGCTTGTGCATCAATTAAAGATTCAGCGTCCATGACGTTTTTAGCACGTTCTAGCCAATATTTGGAAATTAAAAAAGACGCATCATCTGATGACACGTCTAGTTAAATCTTTAGTTTAGATATTTAATTAATAGAATGATACTAACAACCACAAGTGATCCAACTAAGAAATCTAATTTTTCTGTTTTTGTGGTTTTTCTTACATTTACAGTTACTTTCACAATTTCCACCTAAATACAAACGTTATTATACGTCCGCCTTTCTATATATTTTTAAAATTTTTCTAATTCTTTTTGATATTTATAAACTCTTTTTGACATTTTCAAATATATACACATTAAATAGTATTTTCACTTTACCTAATCAAATAAATACCATTTTAATATAACAATAGTTTTATGAATTTAATAACCAGATATTACACTATTTAATAGTATTTACATTATTTTTTAATCCACCATTTTATCTACTTCCATTCTTTTTATCAAGATAATAAAAATGGATCTTTCTGCCAACAAAAAGCAATAATGGAAGGCATAAAGTACATAAAGATAAATAAATTTGAATTGTCACAATTGAAAACCTCTGAAAAATATTATATTATAATTGTGTAAGGAGGAGCTTTATGGCTCCGATAATCATTAAGCTTATATTTTAGGCTTCCGGTCCAAGTAACCGAGATGCCATAGTCTAAGCTCTTTTATTACTCCTGGAATAATCAGTGCTACCCACACTGGATATTCTAGGAGTTTTATTATTATCTTGGTCAAGGCATTTCACACCCTAACACAATAGCATTATAAGGTATCTCTTTTTCTTACATATACAATCTTAGTATATACCATTTAAGCATTAAAAATTTAATAATGAATGAAAATGCTAAAGACAATTTTGAGAAGTATATTAAGAATATTTTTTAATACTTACTTGACCAAAACTTGACCAAATTCATTTTTTAAACATAAGTGGTCAAGTAAAATCCCACCTTCCTAAACAAAAAAGAGCTAAAGCAAAAATGCTCTAGCCCTTGATATTACTATATTCCCCAATGTTGTTTAGCGCTTTAGTATTGTTTCATATATTGCTCGCGTTCCCATTCAGAAACTTGAGTTCTATAGTAATCCCATTCAATTGATTTTGAATTAAGGAATTGGTTATAGATATGATTACCTAAAGCTTTTTTGATTGTTGGATTTTCACGCATAGCTTTTAACGCAGTGTATAGTGTTGAAGGTAAGTCTTCAATACCTACAGCTTCACGTTCTTCGCGATTCATTTCGTAAATATTTTGGTTTACTGGTTTAGGAACTTCTAATTTGTTTTTAATACCGTCTAGTCCAGCTTCTAAGATTGCTGCTAATGCCATGTATGGGTTAGCTGCTGGGTCTACTGAACGTACTTCAACACGAGTAGATAAACCTCTTGAAGATGGTACACGTACTAATGGTGAACGGTTTTTACCACTCCATGCAATGTAACATGGTGCTTCGTAACCTGGAACTAAACGTTTGTATGAGTTTACTAATGGGTTACAAACTGCAGTGAATCCACGTGCATTTTTAAGAATACCAGCTGTAAATTGGTAAGCTGTATCTGTTAATTCCATTTCGCCATTTGGATCATAGAATGCATTTTCTTTACCTTTGAATAATGATACGTTAAAGTGCATTCCGCTTCCGTTTACACCGAATAATGGTTTTGGCATAAATGTCGCATGTAAGTTATGTTTACGAGCGATTGTTTTAACAACTAATTTAAATGTTTGGATATTATCACATGCTGTTATCGCATCTGCATATTTAAAGTCAATTTCATGTTGTCCAGGTGCAACCTCATGGTGACTTGCTTCGATATCAAAGCCCATGTCCTCTAATTCAAGAACGATATCACGACGACAGTTTTCACCTAAGTCTGTTGGTGCTAAGTCGAAGTAACCACCATCATCATTTAATTCTAATGTTGGTTCGCCTTTTTCATCTAATTTGAATAAGAAGAATTCTGGTTCAGGTCCTAAGTTGAAATCTGTGTAACCTAAATCTTCCATTTCTCTCAATACACGTTTTAAGTTATTACGTGGGTCACCTTCAAATGGTGTACCATCTGTTTTGTATACGTCACAGATTAAACGTGCAACTTTACCTTGACCAGCTGTCCATGGGAAGATTACCCATGTATCTAAGTCAGGTTGTAAGTACATGTCAGATTCTTCGATACGTACGAAACCTTCGATAGATGATCCATCGAACATCATTTCGTTATCTAATACTTTCTCTAATTGGCTTACTGGTACTTCAACATTTTTAATTGTTCCTAATATATCTGTGAATTGTAATCTTAAATATCTTACGTTCTCTTCTTCAGCAAACTTACGAATATCATCTTTTGTAAAACTACGTTTAGGCATACTTAAAATCCTCCAAATTTTATTTTATAAATCGGGATAAATCTCCTCGATTTATTGGCAAAGTTTCGCCATGTGGTTTTTGAGTTGCATCTACAATCATTCTTTTTCTAGTTTCTTGTTCGTCTGATGTTAAGTGATTTTGTTGATTATGAATAATTTGTTTAATACCTTTAATATTAAATCCTTTTTCAATTAAAGATTTAATTTCTAATAATCTTTCCAAATCATTCAGCGAAAATAATCTCTTATTTCCTTCAGTTCTTGCCGGCATAACTAGTTCATGTGTTTCATAGTAACGAATTTGTCTTGGACTTAATTCCGTTAATTGACTAACAACACTCATGGAGAATACGGCCATATTTCGTCTGATTGAATCATTAGACATCAATAACCTCTCCTCCACTTTTGAACTTGTACTTAATTTAGCATAGTTTAACTCATATTACAAAAATATGTTAGGTTTTCTGACATATGCTCTCAAAATACTGATTTTATTGCATTTTCCAACCCTAAAAGTATCTCTTTTTAACCAAATACCCTATATTCCGAAAAATAAATTTAAAATTTTCTGATAAAATAAGAAAAATCTCGAAGTTTTAAATTACTCCGAGATTATCTCAATGTTACACAAGCCCTTGTTCTTTTAATTGTTTGACTGCTCGTGTGACTGCTAGTTTAACATGTTCATATGTTAATCCACCTTGAACATAAGCTTCATATGGTTCTCGTATAGGACCATCAGCAGATAATTCAATTGAAGACCCTTGTACAAATGTACCTGCTGCCATAATCACGTCATCTTCATATCCTGGCATATAGCTTGGCTCAGGACTAAAGTGTGCATTAATTGGTGACGCATGTTGTATACTCTGACAAAATGATATCATCTGTTCTTTTGTATCAAATGTCACTGTTTGTATTAAATCAGTACGTTTAACATTATATTTTGGTGATGTTGTCATATTTAATTTTTCTAATAATAGACTAGTAAATAAAGCACCTTTTAAACTTTGACTTACAACGTGTGGTGCTAGGAAGAAACCTTGATACATTTCTTGTAATGAATTTAAAGAGGCACCTGCTTCTTTACCAATACCTGGAGCAGTAAGTCTATAACCGCAACGTGCTATTAAATCTTTTTTCCCTGCGATATAGCCTCCAATTTTAGCTAGCCCACCACCAGGATTTTTAATTAATGAACCAGCTATTAAATCAGCGCCTACTTCGATAGGTTCTTGTTCTTCAACAAATTCACCATAACAATTATCTACAAAAATAATGACATCAGGATATTGTTCTTTTATTGCTTCTATTGCTTCTTTTATTTCATCAACTGGAATAGATGGTCGTTGATCATAACCTTTAGAACGTTGTATTGCCACAACTTTAGTTTGTTTATTAATAGATTTCAGAACCTCTGGTATATCAATTTTACCTTCATTTAATGCAACTTCATTATATGTAACACCATGTTCTTTTAAACTTTCAATCCCGTTTCCGTTCACGCCTATAACTTCTAGTAACGTATCATAAGGACTTCCAGTGATATATAATAATTCATCACCATATTTTAAATTACTTTGTAATGCTAATGTGATTGCATGAGTACCAGAAATAATTTGTGGACGTACGATAGCATCTTCGGCTTTAAATGTTTTGGCATATATTTCTTCTAAATGATCCCTACCAAAATCATCGTACCCATAACCAGTCGTACCTAATAAGTCACTTTCTGTCGCTTTCACCGCATGAAACGCGTCTAAAACTTTTTCCTGATTAGTTAAAGCAACACGTTCAATTTCTTTAAAATATGGAGATAATGTATTTTCAACGTCTTCAATAAGACTTGTCATGTCTGTCATCTTGCTAACTTCCTTTATATTTTTTTATATCCTTTAATTTCATATGTCGCATCATTTTCATTAAATTCTAATTCACTTACTAATGTATGTTGTTTTAAGAAATATAATCGATCAGCATCCGAACTTGGTACAGTTTCTTCATAGTAAGTTAAATTATCTTTAATTTGATTAATTAATAAGTCTTTAACTTTATCTTTGTCACTATCGTAGCGACTTGATACAAATACATATGGATTGTTTGAAACTGGTAAATCCATTTGACTATCACACTGGTCTTTTTTATTAAAAATAAAGGCTTGTGGAATTTGATCCATATCTAATTGTTTAATTAATTGATTAACCGTATCATATTGTGAGCGATATTCTGAATGACTAGCGTCTACCACATGTAATAATAAATCTGCACCTTTTGCTTCTTCTAACGTTGATTTAAAAGCAGCAACTAATGTAGTAGGTAACTTTTGTATAAATCCAACTGTATCAGAAATAATTAAGTTAAAGCCTTCATTGATTTGAATTTGTCTTGTTTTAGGATCTAATGTGGCGAACAATTGGTTCTTTTCATAAGTTGTTTCATTAGCTAGTACATTAAACCATGATGATTTACCAGCATTGGTATAACCTACTAAAGCAATTTGAAATACTTGATTCTGTTCACGTTTACTACGATAACGGTCTCTATGTTCTACTACCGTTTGTAATTGATGTTTAATTTCATTCATTCTAGTGCGAATATGCCGACGGTCCATCTCAAGTTTCGTTTCACCAGGACCTCTAGTTCCAATTCCACCACCAAGACGTGATAAGCTACGTCCATGTCCTTGTAATCTAGGTAATAAATAATCAAGTTGTGCGAGTTCAACTTGTAATTTACCTTCTCTACTTTTAGCTCTTAGTGCAAATATTTCAAGTATTAACTGTGTTCTATCGATAATCTTAATGCCCAAATTACCATTTAATGTTTTAGATTGAGCTGTCGTTAATTCATCATTCGTTACTACGACATCAATATCATGAAATTCTATAAAAGCTTGTATTTCTTCAATTTTCCCTTTTCCAACATAGTATTTATGGTCTACTTGTTCTCTATTTTGAGTAATTTGACCTTTTACATTTAATTGGCAAGTTTCTGATAAAGCTTCTAATTCTTCCATTGTTGATTCAAAATTAAATTGATTATCATTTTGAGCATGTACACCGATTAGTACAGCCGTTTCCAATTTTTTCTTTGTATCATGCGTTGATAGCTGTGCCATGATATACATCTCCTTTATATTTTCTTCTTAAGTATTTTATCATAGTGCCAATATAAAGACTATTCGTCCATATTATGTTAAATTGTAAGTAATTCGAAAGGGTGGTATTATGGAAAATATTTATGATTTCGTAGTAGAAAAAAATACTGGTGAAACATACAAGTTAGAAGATTATAAAGATTATGTTATGTTAATCGTTAATACTGCAAGTGAGTGTGGTTTCACACCTCAATTTGAAGGATTACAACATCTATATGAAAAATATAAAGATCAAAAATTTATTATTTTAGGATTCCCATGTAATCAATTTGGTGGGCAAGAACCTGGTTCAGGTGAAGAAGCTGCACAGAATTGTAAATTGAATTATGGTGTTACTTTCCCTATTCATCAAAAAATCGATGTTAAAGGTGATAATCAACATCCATTATTCCGTTTCTTAACAGATGCTCAACACGGTATGTTTAATGAAAAAATTAAATGGAATTTCACAAAATTTTTAATTGATCGTAATGGTAATGTGGTTAAACGTTTCTCTCCACAGAAAAAACCAGCACAATTAGAAAATGAAATTGAAAAATTACTTTAATCAGATTACTAAAATAAAATTATAAATTTAAAAGCTTCAATTAAAGTTGGTTTCGTGAGCTAAATGTTAGCTCTGCCAGCTTTAACTGAAGCTTTTTTACATGAATTAATACAAATACGATAAAGCACGCATGAGAATGATATTAGAAACAAAAATAATCCAATATTGTGCTGTTACCATTCCCACTAGTATGTAACTATTGCTACGTTCATTGAAAGTTGTGCTTTAATGCACTTCAATTATTACTTATTCTTCTGATGTTGATTCATTTTCGTCATCAATCATGAAAGTGCTGATCGCATGTTTGTAAATCAGATGTTGTTTTCCTTGAGAAACCAGACGAATTACCTGATCATCGAAATCTTCAATAGTTCCTTTCATTTGGAACCCATTTAGAAAGAAGACAGTAACTTCTGTTTTTTCTGATTTAAAGTTCTCTAGTGCTTGATCTTGGATGTTTTCGTTTGCAATCATGTTCAGTACTCCTTTTATTTATTTGGGGTGTAATCTCATCTAACATCATTTGAAGCGACATTTTCTCTCTATCTAACCAGTGAACGTTCATTTTATTTTTAAACCAAGTCAATTGACGTTTCGCATATTTTCGCGAATTTTGTTTTAACTTTTCAATGGCTGTTTCTTTATCCATGTTCCCTTTAATAACAGGTATAAGTTCTTTGTATCCAATTGCTTGCATACTTTGACTTGACTCATAACCTTGTTCAACTAAGTATTGCACTTCTTTAAATAATCCGTGGCTCAACATAATATCAACACGTTTATTTATTTTTTTATATAATGTTTCACGCGACATTTCAATCCCTAATAATAATGTATCATAATTTTCGGTGAATTGTTGAACTTTCTTGCGATAACTTAAAAGTTTTTTTGTTTTTAAATAATATTCTATCGCTCTCAATACTCTTTTTCTATTATTTGGATGTATATTCGAAGAAGATTCAGGGTCAAATGTATTTAGATAGTCATGTAATTCAATATTATTTAATTGTTCCAATTCTTTTAATTTAGTATTAACTTCATTCATTTTCTCTTCTGATACTGTTTCGTCTTCAAATTGATAGTTATAAAGTAAAGACTGAATATATAATCCTGTACCACCTGCAATGATTGGTGTTTTACCTCTATTAATTATATCTTTGATACATGCTTCTGCTCTTTCTTTAAATGCATAAGCAGAGAATGATTCATCTGGATTTAATATATCAATTAAGTGATGTGGAATACCATCCATTTCTTCTTTAGTAACCTTAGCAGTACCGATATCCATGTGTCTGTATACTTGCATTGAATCACCGCTAATGATTTCGCCATTACATCGTTTGGCTAATTCTATACTTAATTCTGTTTTACCGGATGCTGTTGGTCCAACAATGACGATTAGAAATGGTTTATCTGTACTATTCATGCTATTCACTCACTTTATTTTTCTTTAAAATTTGTTTTTTAATCCATTCAAACATATGTTGCCAAGTTGACAAATAATCGTCTTCAAATAAAATTTCATGACGTTTATTTTTATATAATTGTACGGTGATATGTTTAATACCCGCTTTTTTATAAATTTTACCTAATTTTTTAATTCCCTTCCCGTATTCACCAAAGGGGTCATCTTTTCCTGATATTAAAAGAATAGGCAGATTGTGATTCATTTGTTTTAACGATTTTACATTTGCAGTATCCATCATGTATTTAACGGTTTGATAAATAAGTTGATTAGATACTCTGAAGCCACAATATTCATCATCAATAAATTTATTAACTTCTTCTCTTTTTGTAGAAAGCCAATCACTTTCTGTCTCAGGTTGGTCAATTTTTTTGGTGAATGATTTATTCATTAATCGATTAACCCATCTAATACGACGACGTTTTCCAGCAACAATTGTAAGTAATTTTAACAATATCATTGTTGGAATGCCTTTCCATTTTGGGAACATACCTGTACCAGTTAATATAAGACCATCTGCAAATTGAGGGTATTGTTTTACAAATAGTCTTGCAATGATTGAGCCCATTGAATGACCTAAAATAATGTATGGTAATTCAAAATGACTATCATATAACGTTTCAACTATTTCGTATGCATCGGCAGCGACTTGAGACATATCATCAAAATGACCTCTTTCTTTTTCGTCAATATTTTTACCATGTCCTCTGTGATTATGTCTGATAACATCATAGCCTTGTAAATTTAAAGCTTTGACTAATTCATCATAACGATCCATATGTTCAGCCATACCATGAAAAAGATGAACAATGCCTATAGTTTCATTATTTGCTTTGTCTATTTTCACTTCAATCATTGTTCCATCTTCCACTGTGATATTGAATTGACTTTGACTCACATATATACCCCCAAAATTTCTAAAGTTCATTTATATTATTTACGTTAAACAACCATATTATATTCAATATACCTTTTGATAACATTGTAATCAAATTGTATGCATAATAAATAGTTATCTACTTATAATATGTTTATTTTGATTAAAAAAAGTTGTATTACAAAGTATAACATTTCGCATAAAAAAACTACTAGTATTGAGAGTATATCTCAATACTAGTAGTTCAACATCATGATATTTATTCTTTAACTGCAGGTTGGTTATTACCTGATTGTGCTTCATCAATCGCTTTATTTACTTCTTCAGTATAAGCTTGTTTTTGAGCATCGCTATATTGAAGCATATCTGCTAAAACATTAATAACTGCATCTTTGTAATTAAGTACATCATCAATATTAAAGTATAATTTACCAGAACGACGTACTAAGAAGTCAGTTGGTTTAAATACCATTTCTTGTTGAATACCATAAATTAATTCAACATAAATTTCTAATGGTAATTTACTGTTATGATATTGTGCTGTTTGAGCAATATTGAATAAATCGTCAACGTTAGAACCATATTTACTTGCTAAACGATAAGCAACGTCTTCGTCAATGCCAAATCCTTTAGCTGCGTTAACTTTTTGTTTAACGAAATTGTCGAAGTTTTTACTTCCGCCTACGTCACCACCAGAGATTTTTAATTCTTTAGTTGCACATGGTTTGAATGTTAAACCGTATTCTTTTTTAAGACGTTTAGCTAATAAATCTACAATTTCTAATGCCATATGACGGTATCCTGTTAACTTACCACCAGCGATAGTTAGTAATCCAGATTCGCCTTCCCATACTTCATCTTTACGAGAAATTTCTGAAGGGTCTTTACCTTCTTCTAAAATTAATGGACGTACACCAGCCCAAGTTGATTCGATGTCTTCATCTTTAACTTTAACTGATGGGAACATGTAATTAATAGCTTCGATTAAATAATCTCTATCTTCTTGAGTTGTTAATGGTGTAGCTTTCTCATTATCATAAAATGTGTCAGTTGTACCAACATACGCTTTTCCTTCTCTAGGAATAGCAAAAATCATTCTGCCATCTTTTTCAGTATCAAAGTATACTGCTTGTTGTAATGGGAATTTAGATTGATCAATAACAACATGCACACCTTTAGTTAAACGTAATTGTTTGTTGTTTCTTGCATAGTCTCCACTTCTTACTTCATCAACCCATGGTCCTGAAGCGTTAATCACTTTTTTAGCTTTAATAGGATAAGTTTCATTATCGATCATATCAACGACTTCAATACCATTTACTTTTTTATTTGAGTCATAAGTGAAATGTTCTGATTTAGTATAGTTAATGATTTCAGCACCTTTTTCGGCAGCTTTTTTCATAACTTCGATTGTTAATCTTGCATCATCTGTGCGGTATTCAACATAATAACCGCCACCTTTTAAGCCATCTTGTTTAACTAATGGTTCTTTATTAAGCGTATCTTGTTTAGATAGCATTTTTTTACGTTCTGATTTTTTAACGCCTGCTAAAAAGTCATACATTGTTAAACCAATAGCAGTAGTAAATTTACCGAATGTACCGCCTTTATGCATTGGTAATAACATCCATTCTGGAGTTGTTACGTGTGGACCATTTTCATAAACAATGGCACGTTCTTTACCTGTTTCAGCTACAACACCTACTTGAAGTTGTTTTAAATAACGTAACCCACCATGTACTAATTTAGTAGAACGAGAACTTGTACCTTGTGCAAAGTCTTGCATTTCTACTAATGCTACTTTCATTCCACGGTTACTTGCATCAAGTGCAATCCCTGCACCTGTAATTCCGCCACCAACGATGACAACATCATATTCTTCATTTTTTAAATTTCTTTTTATGTGATCCCTTTTAAGTGTTGATAAACCCATAATTCAACGCCTCCTAATTAGTATAAAAAAAGAGAGACTTATCCCACAATTACCATTTAATTGTACGAATAAATCTCTCATGTCTCGATTTCTTTATTAACTTATTTTAAGTATAACATAAATAAGAAAATCAAGTCTATCTTATGCTTACAAATTATTAATATCTTAATTCCTAGTCTTCTAGTTTAAATACTTGTGTAGCTTCTACAGCTTTTTTCCAACCTTTATATAGTTTCGCGCGTTGCTCTTCTTCCATTTTTGGTTCGAATTCTTCTTCAAGTTTCCATCTGTTAGCAATATCATCTTTGCTTTCCCAGAAGCCTACAGCTAAACCAGCTAAATAAGCAGCACCTAACGCAGTTGTCTCTTGAATTTCTGGACGTTCAACTGGTGTATCAACAATATCAGCTTGGAATTGCATGATAAAGTTATTTTTAACTGCACCACCGTCTACACGTAAGTTTTGAACTTCGATGCCTGAGTCTTTAGACATCGCTTCCATAACATCGCGTGTTTGATAACAAAGTGATTCTAATGTTGCACGGATGAAATGTTCTTTTTCAGTACCACGTGTTAAACCAAAGATAGCGCCTCTTGCTTCAGAATCCCAATAAGGTGTTCCTAAACCAACGAATGCTGGAACTACATATACACCTTCAGTTGAATCTACACGTGTAGCATAGTTTTCAGTTTGTGGCGCTGAATTAATCATTCTTAATCCATCACGTAACCACTGAATTGCTGAACCGGAAACAAAGATTGATCCTTCTAAAGCATAATTTACTTTACCGTCAAGACCGTATGCAATTGTAGTTAATAAACCACTGTCAGATTTTACCGCTTCTTCACCAGTGTTCATTAACATGAAACCACCAGTACCATAAGTGTTTTTCACATCTCCACGATCAAAGCATGCTTGACCGAATAAAGCAGCTTGTTGGTCACCTGCGATACCAGCAATTGGTACATTTTGACCAAAGAAGTGATAATCCACTGTATGTGCATATACCTCACTAGAAGGTTTAACTTCAGGTAACATGTTTTCGGGAACTTCTAGAATATCTAATAATTCTTTATCCCATTTTAATTCATGGATATTAAACATTAATGTACGACTAGCATTAGTATAGTCAGTAATATGCGCTTCTCTACCTGATAACTTCCATACTAACCAAGAATCAATTGTGCCGAACAGTAAATCACCGTTATTAGCTTTTTCTCTTGCACCCTCAACATTATCTAAAATCCATTTTACTTTTGTACCAGCAAAATACGGATCTAATAAAAGACCAGTTTTATCACGGAATAAATCTTCATGACCTTGTTCTTTTAAATCATGACAAATACTTTGAGTTTGACGAGATTGCCATACAATAGCATGGTAAATTGGACGGCCAGTATTTTTATCCCATACAACTGTTGTTTCACGCTGGTTTGTAATACCTATACCTTCAATTTGCTCAGCTCTTACATCTTGTTCATTCATGACTTCTGCCATTACAGATAATACAGATGTCCAAATTTCATTAGCATCATGTTCTACCCAACCAGATTGTGGAAAATGTTGTTTGAATTCTCGTTGTGCTACACCTTTGATTTCTCCGTCTTTATTAAATAAAATCGCTCTTGAACTAGTTGTTCCCTGGTCTATTGATAAAATGTATTTTTCCATAATTATTTGACTCCTTTTGATGTCATAAATATAGATAAAAGATGATTAATACTAATCATTTATATTTTATATTCACGAATCATGTTTATATTCTATGCTTATTTTCTAAAATTAATTCTAACGATGCTACTTAAGTTCTCTTTTAATAGATAGATTCGATGTCATTGCTTTTAGACGCTCTATTTAAAACTACACCTAATACTAATGTTATGATAACTAAAATAATGCCCACTGCACAACTTACATTAAATGTTTGTTTGTAAAATACTTCGTAAATGACAGCACCTAACATACCACCAGCGATTGGTCCAAGTACAGGTACGATAGCATATGACCAATTTGAACCACCTTTACCAGCGATTGGTAAAATCGCATGAGCGATACGAGGTCCTAAGTCACGTGCTGGGTTAATAGCATAACCTGTTGTTCCGCCTAAACTTAAACCAATTGCGACAATTAAAGCCCCAACAATTAATGGGTTTAATCCATCAGCAATTTTATTAACACCAATAAATAATATACCTAAAGTTAATGCAGTTGTACCAATGATTTCACTCATAAAGTTAGCAAAATAGTTTTTGATTGCAGGTGCAGTTGAGAATACACCTAACTTAGTGGCTTGATCTTCTGTTGCTTTCCAATGTGGTAAATACATTAACCAAACTAGTGCACCACCTACAATACCACCAAGCATTTGACAAATGATGTATCCAGGCACTTGCGCCCAACTAAATCCTCCATCCATAGCTAACGCAATTGTAACGGCTGGATTCAAATGTGCTCCTGAGAATTTACCAACTGCGAATGCGCCCATGGCAACGGCTAGTCCCCATCCTGTAGCGATAACAATCCAGTCAGCGTTATTACCTGCACTACGTTTTAAATTAACGTTAGCACAAACGCCACCACCGAAAAGTATGAGGATGGCTGTACCTAAGAACTCTGCTATATAAGCATTCATATAATTATTCCTCCCAAAATAGATAGGGAGACCCCTACAAAGCGATAAAGCTGTAGAAATCTCCCCTTCTCTGTTCTAATATTAACTTTTAATAACTTGTTTATATATTACAATTACGTTGTAAGCGTTGTCAATGATTTTGTTGAAAATTTGTCAAAAATATCAAACTTATATTCAATAAAATTGACCAAACATTTATAAAAAATAGAGGGATTAATAGATCATTATTTCACCATTAATCCCTCTACTTATTCTTTATAAGTTTTTATTTACCATAATTTTTGATTACTAGTCGTAATATATTTAGCGCCATTTTTAATAGCTTCATCTACTTCAGAAACATCACTAATTAATCCACCAGCAATTACAGCTGTATCGGTTTCTTCTTGAATACATCTTACTGCTTTATGAGCAATACCTGGAAGTACTTCGACAAAATCTGGTTGAACCTTTTGAATTAATTCAATACTTCTACTTAAAGCTTGGCTATCAATAATAAATACTCTAAAGATAGTTAAAGTATTGAGCGATTTCGCTTTTTTAATGACTTTCGTTTTAGTAGATACGATACCTTTAGGCTTATATTGTTGAATAATATATTCACATGAATATTCATCATGACTAAGACCTTTTATTAAATCAATATGGATATAACATTCAATTCCATTATTTTTTAATAAGTCTAAAATGCTTTTTAGATGACCTATATGCATGTCTAACAATACACATGATTTATATTCCGTTTTAATGAGGTTATCTAAATCTTTCATATTTCTAATTGCTGGGAGTATATTTTCTTTCAAAGCATTGCTCCTCTCTACATGACACGTTTAAATAATTTTTCTAATTCGTAATTTGAAAAGTTAATAATAATTGGACGTCCATGCGGACAAGTAAATGGATCTTCCATTTCACGCAGTTGATCAATTAAATCTGCCATTTCGTTATTTTTTAAATAATGATTAGCTTTAATTGATTTTTTACATGACATCATAATCGCTGCATCTTCACGCATTTTTTTAACATCTATTTTTTTATTTTCTAAAACTAATTCAATCATATCTTTAATAATTTCTTCCGCTTCTGCTTTTGGAAACCACACTGGATAACTATTAACAATATAATCATGACCTCCAAAATGTTCAAGATGTACACCGACTCTATCTAGTTCTTCTTTATATTGGTCTATAATCAATTGTTCATCCTTAGAAAAATGGAAAGTCATTGGTATCAATAAGTTTTGTACTTCATTTGATACTTCTCCAATTTTATCTCTAAAATATTCGTATTTAATACGCTCTTGTGCAGCATGCTGGTCAATCATAAACATACCATTTTCATTTTGAGCTATGATATATGTTCCATGAACTTGTCCAACAACTTCCATATATGGTACACGACGTCTCGTTGAAGCACTTATAGCACCTTTAATGTCTTGATTATCTTTAACTTCATCATCTAATTCAAATGTATTATCGTTATTATCTAATTCGTTTAAAATTTCTTTTTGATTTTCGAAGTAATTATCATCATTATCACGGTTAATATTATTAGAGGAATTAAATGATTCACTTTCATCATTTTCTTGTACATTGGATGAAAGGCTTTGGCTTGTTTCTTCGTTATACCGTTGTTCATTTGTGGCATGATCTGATTTATTTTCAGAGTCATTCATACCGTTATGATTATTTGCTTCTTCTTTTTGTCTACGTTCAAAGTCTAACTTTTGTTGTTCAAAACTATTTAACACTTTGTTTTTCTTAGAATGTTGGTCTAGATCATTTTTAGGTATTAAAATTTTATCTTTAAATGCTTCTTGAATTTTTTCAACAATTAATTTGTATAATTGTTCTTCCTTAGATAATCTGACTTCAAGTTTAGTAGGATGAACATTAACATCTACTAGTATGGGATCCATTTGGATATTGATGTAGCAAATAGGGTATCGACCAATTGTTAATAATGTATGATAACCTTCAACAATTGCTTTATTTAAAACAAAGTTTTTGATATATCTACCATTGATAAAAATAGAAATATAATGTTTATTACTTCTTGAATGCTCAGGTCTAGCAACATAACCTTCAAGATGATAATCGCTTGTATCACCAGTGATATGTACTAAATCTTTTGCTACTTTCATTCCATATATTTCTGCCATAACTTCATTTGTTTTACCAGAACCATTAGTTTTTAAAAGTGTTTTACCATCAGAAACTAATGAAATTCTTATATCAGGATGACTCATTGCCATTCTATTAACAATATCTGTAATTTTGCCTAGTTCTGTATATAAACTTTTAATATATTTTAACCGAGCTGGCGTATTATAGAATAATGACTCAACAAGTATATCTGTCCCTTTTTTAGCTTTAGCTGGTTTTTGATCTTTAATCACACCATTTTCAGCATATATTTCATGACCACTTTCATTATCTGTACATGTACGTAAAGTCACTTTGGATACTGAAGAAATACTCGCTAATGCTTCTCCACGAAATCCTAATGTTCTAATATGGAATAAATCATCATCTGCATCTAATTTACTAGTAGCATGTCTGTGAAACACCAGACTTAAATCATCTTGTTCAATACCAGTTCCATTATCTACAACACGTATTGAAGCTATACCTGATTGTTCCACTTCTATATTAATTTCGGTTGACTTGGCATCAATAGCATTTTCTAATAATTCTTTTACAACCGAACTGGGTCTTTCGACTACTTCGCCAGCTGCAATTTTGTTAGCTAAGGAGGTTTGTAGTTCTTTAATTTTTCCCATTTACAACACCTCTATTTTAATTGATTTTGTAATTCGCTTAATTTTACTAAAGCTTCTATTGGAGTCATATTTGATAAATTTAAAGATTTGATTTGTGCTTCTACTTCGCTTTGTTGTACTTCTGCATCAAATAAATTAAATGCCGCTTGTTCAAATGAAGACGTATTTTCTTGATTATTAGTATGTTGTACTGCATCTTGTGTCTCACTATTTGAGTTTGAATCTATAGCATCATCTTTTACTTCACTTTGTACAATCATTGGTTCTGGATTATCAGACTTCTGTTCGAATTCATCTAATATAACTTGTGCTCTTTGAATCACTTTATCAGGTAGATCAGCAAGTTTTGCTACTTGAATACCATAACTGTCATCAACAGCACCATCTTTTACTTTGTGTAAGAAGATAAGTTCACCTTTATATTCATTTGCAGCAACATGAACATTTTTCAAACAAGGTAATAACTGATCTAAAGTTGTAAGTTCATGATAGTGTGTAGAGAATAGTGTTTTAGCGTGAGATGTTTGAGCAACGTATTCTATCATGGCTTGTGCGAGTGCTAAACCATCATATGTTGAAGTCCCTCTACCTATTTCATCAAAGATAATTAAACTATCTTCTGTAGCATAAGTTAATGCTTTTTGCGCTTCTAACATTTCTACCATGAACGTACTTTTACCTGATACTAAATCGTCTGCAGCGCCAATTCGTGTAAATATTTGATCAAAAATTGGTAGCACTGCTGATTCACAAGGAACATAAGCACCCATTTGAGCCATAATGCTAATAATAGCGATTTGTCTCATATACGTTGATTTCCCTGACATATTAGGACCTGTAATTAAGTAAATGAATGTATCATTATCTAATTCACAATCATTTGGAACATAATCGTTATAATCCATCACACGCTCTACAACTGGATGTCTAGAGTTTTCAAGTTTTAATGTTTTGTTAACGCTAAATTGTGGTCTAACATAATTATATTTTTGAGCAATTTCCGCAAAACTTTGTAAACAATCTAATTCTGAAATGATTTTTGCCTGCTTTTGAAGTCGTTCTGTATACGACTTAATATGTTCTCTCAATTTTACAAATAATTGATATTCTAATTCTATAGCTTTATCTTCTGCGCCTAGAATAATATCTTCTTTTTCTTTTAATTCATCAGTAATAAAACGTTCAGCATTAGATAAAGTTTGTTTACGATTATATCCAAATTCAGAAGGTTCAAATCCTTGTAAATTGGCGCGAGTAATCTCTATAAAATAACCAAACACTTTGTTAAAACTAATTTTAAGAGATTTAATACCTGTGCGTTCTCTTTCTCTTGCTTGTAATTCAGCAAGCCAAGATTTACCATTACGAGATGCTTCTAAATACTCATCTAATTGTTGATTAAAACCTGTTTTGAACAATCCGCCATCTTTAACTGAGATAGGAGGCTCTTCTACTAAGCTATTTTCAAGCACTTCTAATAAATCATCTAATGGTTCTAACTCATCAAATTGAGTTATCTTGTCGCTTTCAAGCTGACTTAATAATTGTTTGATATTAGGAATCTCACTAATTGAATGTTTTAATTGTATTAAATCACGTGCATTAACATTACCGTAACTCACTCGACCTACAAGTCTTTCAATATCGTAGACTTGATTCAAATAATTTCTTAAGGTATCACGTTCAATAAAGTGGTTAATAAACTCATCAACTATATTCAATCTCTCTTCAATTTGCTGTTTATAAATTAAAGGACGATCTATCCACTGTTTAAGACGTCTTGCTCCCATTGGCGTTTTTGTTTCATCCATTAACCATAAAAGTGTTCCTTTTTTGGATTTCAATCTTATACTTTCAGTTAATTCTAAGTTTCTTTTAGCATAGAAATCCATTTTCATGAAATCAATAGCAGCATAATGTTGCACTTCTTCTAAATGTGATAAGTCTCTTTTTTGAGTATGATGGATGTAATCTAATAATAATTGAGTAGATTGATACATACCTTCATGTTCATTATTGTTTACGGAAAATGATTGGTTAGATATATCCTCACGAACTGTTATCGTTTCAGTAATCATATTAATTTGTCGTTGCATGTTTTCAGATAAAGTTTCATTTACTACAATTTCATTAGGATTAATCGTTGTAATTTCATTTAGTAAAGTAGCTTCATCTTTAAAATGTGTAGCTTTTAATTCACCTGTTGAAATGTCACAATAACTTAATGCATATTCTTGCCCTTGCTTAATAAAACTTAAAATATAGTTGTTTTGCTTCTCATCAACCCCACCTTGGTCCATTACTGTACCTGGCGTTACTATTCTAACAACTTCTCTTTTAACCATACCCTTTGTCTGTTTAGGGTCTTCCATTTGTTCACAGATAGCTACTTTATAGCCATTATTAATTAATGTTTCAATGTAACTATCAGCGGAATGATAAGGTACACCGCACATCGGTATTGGGTCTTCTTTTTTGGCATCTCTTTTAGTAAGCGTGATTTCTAATACTCTTGATGCTTCTTTAGCATCTTCGAAGAACATTTCATAAAAGTCTCCGAGTCTAAAAAATAATAAACAGTCATCATATTCTGATTTAATTTTTAAATATTGTTGCATCATTGGTGTCACATTCGACATAAAGTTCTTCACAACCCTTATTTTATAGTCTTTTTATTTTTATGAATTGAATCATTTTATGTAATTTTTACGTTCTTTTAACTCATCTATTTTAACATATTGAATATATTCTAGCCTATGAAGTTAATTTGATAATTAAAAAAAGTACGTACAAACATTGAACTGAGTCATTTCAGTTTCACTATGTATTGTACGTACTTAATTACTATTTTTGAAATCTATCTAAAAGACCACGTTTTTTTAATATAATTAATAACATGTAGCTAATTGCGGCACCTATAATACTAGACACGATAAATGCAGTCATTAATGGTTTAACAAAGAAGTTTTGTAAATTAAGTATCCATGCTAATGGAATACATATTAAACTTCCAATGATGCCTGTTCCAAGAACTTCTCCAACTGCTGCCATAAATATATGTTTACGATACATGTAAAAGAGGCTAGCTAAGAATACACCTATCATACTGCCTGGAAATGCAAATACACTTCCAGTACCAAACGTAACACGTAAAATGGAAGAAATTAAAGCTTGTGCAAGTCCATACCATGGTCCTACGAACACTGCGCAAAGTACGTTTACTAGATGTTGCATAGGCGCTGCCTTGATTGGACCAAGAGGGATGACAATGATACTGCTTAAAATGACATTTATTGCTATTAATAGCGCTGTTATTGTAAGTTTTCTAATATTCAATGCATTGTCTCCTTATCCAATTTATTTGTTATGATAACTTTCATTATGTTCATTCAAACGGTTTTCCATTGTTTTAATCATCATTTGTAGAAGATAATTGGCTTCATATTGAGATGTACGAAATTCTTCAACTATTGGTAATTCATTTATTTCGTTTTCCAACTGATGAATTTGGTTCTCTGATTGATTAAATGCTGTTGATTTACCATAGTTTTGTAAGTTTACTGATTGTTTTTGTTGCTTTTTCAATCGGTTCATTTTCTTTTCAATGGTTTTATTATTGTGAATTTGTGTTTCGATTGTTTGATAGTCTTTAATTACTTCAAGATTTTTTATTTTTTGGGCAAGTTGATCAGCATTCGATAGTATGTCCTCTTTATTATACATTATTATTGCATCACCAATTCTTTTTGATGTTCTCCTACGAAAGTACCATTTAATGAATATTGTTTCGCTTCATCTATTTTAACATCAACTAATTTACCAATCATTTCTTTTGGTGCTTTAAAGTTAACAAGTTTATTTTTTTCAGTATAGCCTGCTAAAACTGTATCATCTTTTTTACTTGATCCTTCACATAAAACCGTCACAATTTCGTTCTCATACTGACTCATTGCTTTTTGTGAGTATTCTCCAACTTTTTTGTTTAAACGTTGAAGTCTCTCTTTTTTTACATCAGTTGGTACATTATCTTTCATTTTAGCTGCAGGCGTACCGTCTCTTTGAGAATATAGATATGTGTATGCATGTTCGAATCCAACTTCATCATATAAAGTTAATGTTTCTTCAAACTGTTCTTCAGTTTCATTTGGATAACCTACAATGATATCAGTCGTTAATGCGATTTGAGGAATTGCTTCTTTAATACGGTTTACTAAGTCTAAATAACTTTCTCTCGTATATTTTCTTCCCATAATTTTTAGCACAGCATTGTTTCCTGATTGTACTGGTAAATGAATATGAGGTACAATGTTTCCTCCATTAGCAATCACTTCAATCATGCGATCTGTAAAGTCCCAAGGATGACTAGTTGTGAATCTTACTCGAGGAATATCAATTTTTGAGATATCCTCTAATAAATCACCTAATCCATAGTCAAGTCCCTCTATATCTTTTCCGTAAGAATTAACATTTTGTCCTAACAATGTAATTTCTTGATAGCCTTCTCTAGCTAATTCTCTTACTTCATCAATAATATCTTCTGGTCTACGGCTACGTTCTTTACCTCTTGTAAAAGGTACTATGCAATATGTACAGAATTTATCGCAACCATACATAATATTCACCCATGCTTTAATATGACCGTCACGAACTTTAGGAAGATTTTCAATGACATCTCCTTCTTTAGACCATACATCAACAACCATTGCTTTAGATAGATAAGCTTCTTCTAATATTTCTGGTAGTTTATGAATATTATGAGTTCCAAAAATCATATCTACATTTTGGTATGATTTTAAAATTTTATTAACAACAGATTCTTCTTGTGACATACAGCCACATACACCTATTAAACAATCTGGTCGTTCTTTCTTAAGATGTTTTAAATTACCAATTTCGCTAAATACTTTATTTTCAGCATTTTCACGAATCGCACATGTATTAATTAATATAATATCTGCTGTGTTAATATCTGATGTTGCACTATATCCTAAAGCTTCTAATATCCCCGCCATTACTTCAGTATCATGTGCATTCATTTGACAGCCATACGTTTTAATTAAAAATGAACGTCCTTTACCCATGTCTCGATATTTTTCATCAATTTGAAAGTCTCGATTATATTTTATCTCTTGTTTACCACGTTTTTTAGCTTCTTTTAAACTAGGTGGTTGATACACTTGTTCAAAATATTTACTATAATCCTTTTCTTCTTTACGATCACGTTCTGCTAAAATATTTATCGAACCAGCTTTTCTTTGCTCTTCATTCACTATTAAAAATCCTTTCTATATGCCCATATATCATTTCTACATTATATTAAATTTAACCACAAAGTGCAAAAAGCGTCTTATCAATATTTACTTCACAATGAATAAGGCTAAGACAACATTGATGCCTTAGCCTCTACTTTAGTCTATCTAATTCTAAAAGTAAGATTATTATCACAATGATTATAAAATTGTCATAAATCTATGCTTCGTCATACTTTCCTGTTAATGTTTCAATTTCAATACCTTCTGGTACATGATAAAACTTAACTTGACTAATTATACTAGGACATTCTAATTCTACCATACGTTGGTTTAAATTTTGGATTAATATTAGACATTCATTCATATCTCCTTGTACGGATGTTTCAAGTGGTCCGACACGATAGTGCATTCCCGATTGATCTATAATCTTAATTGCTTCATCTACATAAGGAATGACGTCTTCATTATTTGGTGTTTTAGGTATAATTTGAATACTCATTAATGTATCAACCATTTAATTTAGCTCCCATCTTATCTTTATTTATAATACTAGTTTAACATTTTTATTAAGTTAATCATGTAATCCTTCAACTGCCTTTACCAAAGCATTTGCAAATGTATATAAAAATTCATCCCAATTATCTTGATCTTCTCTGCTTTTACGATTTAATTTTCCATCTTTAAAAAAATGTTTCCTTAATGCATGCGTTATTTCAAGTTGAACTCCTGCTTGTATTTGAGTTTGATTAACTATATTTTCCTTTTGTTTACCCGACATCGTATGCGGGGCATGTTGAACGTCTACTTCAATATCTTTTAATTCAGAAGTTATTAACTTAATTAACTGTTTATCTTTACCGCCTATGTAAACGATTGATTCTTGGCCTGTACAACCATGTAATGAGATTGCGCGTTGACTTTTTTGAGTTAAGTCTTGTGCTATTTCATTATCATAGTGAATTGATGTGACATGTAACTCATTATTACCATGTCGTCTATCTCCCTTAAAGGTAAAATAGTTATATTCGTTGGTTTGTGCAGTCACAAAAGCAAGCTCACTAGTTGCAGGTTCGATACCTCCACCGTGTATAGCTAATATTGTAATGTCACTGTTATTATCTTCAGTTTCAATATGCCAATCTTTATCTTCTATTGTATTTTCTTGTAATTCTTTCATAGAAATAAATTTGTCCATATACCTTCTCCTTATATGACCTTTATTATCTATTCCACAATGTACAGTATTTTAATGTATATTTACAGAAAATTTATAATTTAATTCTATAGATTAATATGTTGTTTGCTTATAAGCTAATAATAAAATAGCTGCCAAATACCATTCTATTAATGGAATTGACAGCTATCCTCTCTATACAAATTGTTTAGTTAATTCATTAAACTTGTCTTCTGATATATGAATATCTTTCTTAGCTAATGGCGTTCCTTCCATTTCTTCAATCTGTGATTCATATGAAGGTGTTTCTGTATCTTGATAAACAATACCTTTTAACATAGATTCATGTTCTAAAACTGTTTGTATAGCTAATTGTTTATCCGTCGTATCATAATTTTCAATGTCATCAATACTTGTTAGATTTTCTTTGAACCAATCATAAGTATTAATTTTGTTATAAGTAACACATGGTGAGAATACATTTACGAATGAAAATCCATCGTGATTAATAGCATCTTCGATAAGTTTTGTTAATCCTTTAATATCACTTGAAAAACCTTGTGCTACAAAAGTCGCTCCTGAAGATAATGCTAATTCTAAAGGCGCTACATTTTTTTCAATGTTACCTTTAGGTGTAGATTTAGTCACAAATCCAACCGCTGAAGACGGTGAAGTTTGTCCTTTAGTTAAACCATATATTTGGTTATCCATAACGATATAAGTCATGTTCATATTTCTACGTAAGGCGTGAATAGTATGACCCATACCAATCGCATAACCGTCACCGTCACCGCCAGAAGCAATAACTGTAAGATCTCTGTTAGCCATTTTAACGCCTTGTGCTAACGGTAAAGCACGACCATGTATGGCATGTACACCATAGGCATTTATATAGCCTGATAATCTACCTGAACAACCAATGCCTGTAATAAGTGCAACTTCTTCTGGTTCTAACCCTACATTTGCGGCTGCTTTTTGTATAGCAGCTTGAACAGAGAAATCACCACAACCTGGGCACCAGTTTGGCTTAACATTATTTCTAAAATCTTTAAATGTAGCCAATTAGACCAACTCCTTTATTTCTTTTGCAACTTCGATACCTTTATCAACTATTTCATGTGGTAAGAATGGTGTACCATCATATTTAGTTTGATTTACTAATTTATTTTGAATATTCACGTTCATTTTAATAATATTTGCTAATTGTCCTTGATAGTTATGTTCTGCAATAACAACTTTTTGTGCTTTATCAATCGCACTTTGAATCGTTTCAGTTGGGAATGGATGTAATTGTCTGATTTGTAGTGTATTCACTGCGATATTTTGATTATTTAATCGTTGTGCACCTTCTTCGATAGCACCTTTACTTGAAATGAAACCAATATATAGAATATCAGCTTGTTCGTGATTTTCAGTATAGTCTACTGGTTTTTCTATAAGAAGATTTTTAGTTTTGCGCATACGTTTGTCCATTTGTTGTTGACGATTTTGTGCAGCTTCGCTTGTTTTACCTTCTTCGTTATGTTCAACACCAGTAACATGGTGAATACCACCTTTAGTACCAGGTATTGGTCTAGGTGAAATGCCACTTCCTGTTAATGCATATCTTCTGAAATATGATTTGACATCTTCTTCACGTTCGATATCAGATTGAATTAATTCTCCACGTTTAATTTTGATTTTATCATAGTCTAATTCTTTAACTGTTTGTTTACCTAATGATAATTGTAAATCACTTAAAATAATTACTGGACATTGATATTCCTCAGCTAAATTAAATGCTTCCATTGTTAAATAAAATGCATCTTCCGCATCTGTAGGGGCTACTACAATTTTTGGAATATCACCATGAGTACCATAAATCATTTGCATTAAGTCAGATTGTTCTTGTTTAGTTGGTAAACCTGTAGAAGGACCTCCACGTTGTGTATTTATGACAACAAACGGTGTTTCAGTCATACCAGATAAGCCAATTGATTCCATCATTAGAGATAATCCTGGTCCAGCACTTGCAGTAAATCCACGAACACCTGCATAATTAGCACCGATAGACATTGTCGCAGCAGCAATTTCATCTTCAGTTTGAACAACTGTTCCGCCAACTTTTGGTAAATTAGCAATCATGTACTCCATAATTTCAGAAGCTGGCGTAATTGGATAAGCTGACATAAATCTTGATCCAGCAGAAATTGCACCTAATCCAATTGCGTCATTACCAATCATATAAAGATGAGGATTTTCACTACTTTCTTGAAGTTCGAAATCGCCTTGAATATCTTCTAAATATTCTTTCATTAATTGATAACCTTGATTTAAAGCTTGTATATTCATTTCAACAACTTTGTCACCTTTTTTAGTGAACATGTTTGTAATTAATTCTTCAAATGTAGATGTATCTAGGTTCATTAATGCAGATGTAGCACCAATAGCTACCATGTTCTTCATTAATGCAGTTCCTAATTCTTTTGCAGTACTAGTAAACGGTAAATCTATAAGTTGTGCCTGACAATCATCAGGTTTTACTGGTTTTGCTTTTGAATCAGCAATAATGATACTATCTTCGCGCATTTCATGATGATTAACTTCTATAGTTTCTTGGTCAAATGCGATAAGTATATCTAAATCATCACTAATAGCATGTACTGGAGAAGTAGAGACTCTAATTTTATTATTAGTATGTCCACCTTTTATACGACTAGAAAAGTGTCTATAACCATATAAGAAATAGCCTTTTCTATTCATTGCAGTAGCAAATATTTCTCCAGTTGATTCAATTCCTTCACCTTGTTGTCCGCCCACTTTCCATGATATTTGTGATTTCATATCATAAGCCTCCTGTGGTTTTTAATTCATATTAAATGATAACAAAAATAACCACCGTATTACTATGTAAACAGTGGCATGTTTATAATTTCATACTAATGGACGATAGTCTTTTGTAACTATAATGTCACAAACATTTACTTTATAATTTCATAGGATTATCGTCATTAATTAATATTCTTTCAATATTTGTTGTTTTACCATTTTTATCTAAATCAATGATAACACCAGAAAGAACACTGCGTCCATTATCTGGTACAACATGACGTTGTGGTAAACTCGTAATAAAGCGCTCTATCACTTCATCTCTATTGATGCCTAATATACCATCATAAAAACCTGTCATGCCTACATCAGTAATATAGCCTGTTCCACTTGGTAAAATACGGTTATCAGATGTTTGAATATGAGTATGTGTACCCACTACTGCACTTACTCTACCATCTAAATACCATCCCATTGCATTTTTTTCTGATGTTGTTTCAGCATGAAAATCAACAAATATATATGGCGTTACTTTTTGAGCTTCTTCAATTAGTGCGTCAGCTTTTTTAAAAGGGTCATCTATATCCTGCATGAACGCTCTTCCTTGCAAATTAATTATAGCTAATTTTATTTCATTAATTTGAATAAAGCGCATCCCTACTCCAGGTGCTTCATCAGGAAAGTTGGCCGGTCTAACCATTCTTTTAGCATCATCAATAAATTCGTATATTTCACGTTGACCATAAGTATGGTTACCCATAGTCATAAAATCGACACCCTCACGAAGCAATTGCTTATATATCTTTTCAGTTAGTCCTTTACCATGTGCTGCATTTTCAGCATTTACAATGGATACAGTAGGACGATATTCTTGTTTTAATTTAGGTAAATATGTAGTTATTGCGTTTCTGCCAATCTTACCTACAATATCTCCAATAAATAATATTCTCATGCCTTGTTCATCCTCTCATATCATTAAGTTTAATAGATAGAACACTTTATTTAAAGTACTCTTTGTAAAATTATTTATCTGAATATTAACTGTCTTTGCTTTTTTATCAATATATATTATGTTAGTATATGTTTATAAAATATTTAGGAGTTGTAAATAATAAATGTCTATTAATATCGATCCTGAAAAGTTTGCAGAATTAGTAGTAAGTTCTAACCCATCTAAATCAGAAGATGCAGAAGATATTGCTAAAGAAAGTTTAAAATTATACATCAATGCATACCGTTTAGCAGAAAGATACGCTAATATCGCTACTAATTGCTATGACACAGCTGAAATTATTCAAGAATTGAAGAAAACAGATTTACAATTGAAGTAAAATGTTTAATACAACATTATGATTATACGAATATCTGACGATTGATTTATTTAACATCAATCGTCAGTTTTTTTATATAATCACAAATTTTGATAATAATTAAACCCCTAACTACACAATGAGTAATTAGGGGTTTAACTTATTTAGCATATTCTACTGCTCTAGTCTCTCGAACAACTGTCACTTTGATATGACCTGGATATTGTAATTCATCCTCAATTTGAGTTTTAATATCTCTAGCCAATCGGTATGATTTTAAATCATCTATTTCTTCAGGTGAAACTACTACACGAATTTCTCTACCTGCTTGAATTGCGAATGCTTTTTCAACACCATCATAACTTTCTGAAAGTGTTTCTAAACGCTCTAATCGACGAATGTAATTTTCTAATGTCTCTTTTCGAGCGCCAGGACGAGCGGCTGATAATGCGTCAGCTGCTGCAACTAAAATCGAGATAATTGATGTTGGTTCAACATCACCATGATGGGAATGAATAGCATTAATAATTGTTTCATTTTCACCATATTTTTTAGCTAATTCAACACCTATTTCAACGTGACTACCTTCAACTTCGTGATCGATGGCTTTACCAACATCATGAAGTAATCCAGCACGTTTCGCTAACGTAACATCTTCACCTAGTTCTGCTGCTAACATTCCTGATAAATGTGCTACTTCGATAGAATGTTTAAGCACATTTTGTCCATAACTTGTACGATAATTTAAACGTCCAAGTATTTTAACTAAGTCAGGATGCATGTTATGAACATTGATTTCGAATGTAGCTTGTTCACCAGCTTCTCTAATAATATCGTCTACTTCTTTTCTAGCTTTTTCGACCATATCTTCAATACGACCAGGATGAATTCTTCCATCAGAAACTAAGTTAACTAATGCTGTTCTAGCGATTTCTCGTCTAATAGGGTCAAAACCAGATAAAATGACAGCTTCTGGAGTGTCATCGATAATTAAATCGATGCCCGTAAGTGTTTCAAGTGTACGAATATTTCGTCCTTCACGACCGATTATTCGACCTTTCATTTCATCATTTGGCAAGTTTACAACTGATACAGTTGATTCAGTTGTATGATCTGCTGCTAACCTTTGTACTGTAGTAGCTAGCAATTCTTTTGCTGTTTTATCAACTTTTTCTTTAGCTTCTCTTTCTTTTTCCTTAACAAGTATAGCAATATCTTGTGACAGTTCTTCTTCTACTCGTTGAAGTTGCTCATTTACAGCTTCTTCTTGAGTGAGACCGGAGATGCGTTCTAATTCTTGTTCATGCTTCATTATTAATGTTTGAACACTACTCTCTTTTGCGTCTACTTGTTGTTGTCTTTCTTCAATTTTTGATTCTTTTTGCTCTAAAATCTCATCTTTTTTATCTAATAGATCAGATTTACGCTCTAAGTTCTCTTCTTTTTGAAGAAGTCGGGTTTCTTGTCTTTGTAATTCACCACGTCTTTCACGTAGTTCATTTTCAGTTTGTTCTCGTAAAATTTGATTTTCTTCTTTTGCCTCAAGCAATTTTTCTTTCTTAGTGTTGTCGGCTTCTTTGTGCGCTTGATTGACAATATCATCGGCTGTCTGTCTAGCCTGAACCTGCTTTTGATGCAATAAATTTCGGGCAACAACATACCCTACAACAACGCCTAGAATTATACCCAGCAAAATGAGTAGGAGGCCTAATAAATTCACATAAACACCTCCTTTATCTAGGGTTTGCTCTGTATATCAAAATCAATATGATTATATGAAATTATATAAGAATCATACATACTAATTGTACGGTTTTACACTCAGAAGTGTCAAGATATCAGTGCTAACTTATAAGTATTATAAAGAAATTGAGTTGTTATTTTACAAAATGTTATTTTGATTTATTTCAGTTAATGATAAATAAAAAGCAGTTTCTATATAATATCTATAGAAACTGCTTTTGAAAAATCCAATTTATTTTATTCTTCATCAAATAAAGACTTTGGCGCCTCTTCTTCTTTTTCTTCTACGTCGCCATCAAAAATTCCAAGTTTTTGACGTAATTTTTGGTCAATTTCTTCTTTAATTTGTGGGTTTTCTTTAAGGTAGGATTTAACATTTTCTTTACCTTGTCCCATTCTATCTCCATTGTATGAATACCATGCACCTGATTTATCTACAATTTCATTTTCAACACCAAGATCAATAAGTTCTCCTTCTTTAGAGATACCTTGACCATACATGATATCAACTTCTGCAACTCTAAATGGTGGCGCAACTTTATTTTTAACTACTTTAATCTTAGTTCTATTACCAACAATTTCTTGTCCTTGTTTTAATTGTTCAGCACGACGAACTTCTAATCGAACAGAGCTATAGAATTTTAACGCTCTACCACCAGGAGTTGTTTCTGGGTTACCAAACATAACACCAACTTTTTCACGAATTTGGTTAATGAAAATAGCTGTAGTGTTAGATTTAGAAATAGCACCAGATAATTTACGTAACGCTTGTGACATCAATCTAGCTTGTAAACCAACGTGTGTGTCTCCCATTTCACCTTCAATTTCAGCTTTAGGTGTTAATGCAGCTACTGAATCGACTACAACGATATCTACTGCACCACTACGAACAAAAGCTTCTGCAATTTCAAGGCCTTGTTCCCCGTGGTCAGGTTGTGAAAGATATAAATTATCAATATCCACACCTAATGCTTGTGCGTATACAGGATCTAAAGCATGTTCAGCATCAATAAATGCTGCAACGCCGCCATTTTTTTGTGTTTCAGCAATAGCATGTAATGCTACTGTTGTTTTACCAGAACTTTCTGGACCATATATCTCAATAATTCTTCCTTTAGGATAGCCACCTACTCCTAATGCGTTATCTAACGTAACTGAACCACTTGATGTACTTGAAACTCTACGGCCTTTATTATCGCCTAATTTCATTACTGCACCTTTACCAAATGATTTTTCCATATTTTTTATTACTGTATCTAGAGCTTTTTGACGTTCGTTATCCAAAGCGAGACCTCCTAAATTGCGAATGTTTTCTGTTTAATATCTTAATTCATACTATACAAGCTTTTAAATAAAATTACAAGCGATTTGCGAATATTTGTTCGTGTTATTTTATAAAACACACAAACAAAAACGAACAAACGTACTATAAAATAGTACAGAAACTAATATAATTTTATTGTTCTAGCCATTTTAATAATTTTATTAATGCATAATTTTGACTTCTGCTTCTTAATAAATTTCTATTTTGAGACATTTTAAATGATTCAATATCTAATTTATCATCATTGAGGATACCCAAATAAACATCTTTTTCATTATGCAATAAAGTAATACCCTTCTCTGTTTTAAATAAATCTTTTACATATTTAGCAGTCATATATAATTGTTCATTTATATCTAGTTCATGATCAACAAATTGTGGTGAATCTGGTAATGCGCCTTTTAATTGATCTTCTGTATCTTCATTTTTTAAACGTGTATATAATGCTCCATTGGTAACACCATCATAAATTGAAAATGTACTATCCATGTGATTCATTACAGCCGCTTCTAATGTTGTATCGTCTGAACCATAATAATATTCGCCAATGCGATTTAATACTTCTTCTTTTGTTGGTTGAATTAAATCTCGACATTGCTGTTGGGTTTCAGCATTTGCTGTTAATCTGATATATACTTCATGAGAACCGGCTAGTGGCGCAATAGTAGGATTTGTTTGCTTATCAATTAAATCCATTAAGATTGTTTCTACTTTAGATTCGCCAATGCCAGCAAATTTAAGTTGTTCTGAAAAAATAACTTTATCATCATCAAGAATATATGGTAGTAATTCATTTTTAGCCATAGGTTTCATTTCTTTTGGCGGTCCGGGTAATAATACTACCTTTTTACCTTCATTTTCAACTAACATACCTGGTGCCATTCCATTTCTATTAGGAAGAACAATTGAATCTTCTATTACTAATGCTTGCTGTTTATTATTAGGTGTCATTTCTTGACCTTGGTCTTCAAAATAACTTTTAATATAATCTAATGAGGCTTCATCAGTAACTAAATCTTTGTTTAAAACTTTTGCGACTGTATGTTTCGTTAAGTCATCTTTTGTAGGTCCTAAGCCGCCTGTCAGAACAAGCATGTCAAAACGTTCTAAACCTTGACGAATAATATATTCTAAACGCTCTGGGTTGTCACCAATAACTGTATGTTCTACAACATTTTTTCCAACACCATTAAATAATTTAGACAAATATTGTCCATTAGTATTTGCAATTTGTCCTAACAGTAGTTCTGATCCAACAGCTATAATCGAAATATTCATAACACATTACTCCCCTTTAATTCTCGAATGTATGCAATATCACTATTATAAACGTTTATAATAGTAAAATCTAAGAATGAGGATTCCACATCAAACAAGATACTGAATCTGTTGTAAAATATAAAAAAACGAGTTGAAACGATACCATTTCAACTCGTTAATTATTTAATGTTTAAATACATCTCTGCCTTTGTAGAAGTATTCAATACCAGAAAGAATTGTAAAGAATACACCGATATATAATAAAACTTGTCCAATTGGGAAACCAATCCAAGTTGCTAATGGATCACCTAATAAAATCCAAATAATAGCAACCATTGTTACTGCAGTTTTAATTTTACCTAGTTGCCCTGCAGCACTTACAAAGCCTTGTTCAATTTGTAGTAATCTAAGACCTGTAACTGCAAATTCTCGTGCAATTATTATAATTGCTACAACAGAGTTAGTTAAATCTAATTGAACTAATACAATCAATGCACTAGCAACTAATAATTTATCAGCTAAAGGATCTAAAAATTTACCCATATTAGTTACTAACTGCCATTTACGTGCTAAATATCCATCGGCAAAATCACTTAATGATGCAATAATGAAAATAATTGCTCCGATAAATAGTTCTATTTTTATATCATATCCGCCTAAAAATGACATTTTCCCAAAACCAAAATTAACTAAAGCAAATAAGATAAACACTGGTATAAGTATAACTCTGAATACCGTAATCTGATTCGGTATATTCATTTTTCAACCTCATTTCTTAATACATTTTTCTTTAAAATAATAATACTGCTAAAATCCATAAAGCTAATGTTACTAATGTAACTAAAACAATAATAGCTGCAACTTGCAATGGTTCCATAGATTTACTTCGATAAGGAGGCGCTTCTTTATTAGCGAACGAAGTTATCATGTCGTCTAATTGAATATGATGTTGGGGTATTTCATCTTGATGTGCTTGGATTAGTTGGTTGGGTTCAATATTAACAACATTGGCATACTTTCGAATGAAACCTTCAGCATAATTACTATTAGGTAATTGATTAAATTCATTGTTTTCTATTTGTTCTAGTGTATGACGTTTAAGTTGCGTTCGTTGCTCCAATTCATTAAGAGTCATTCCTAATCTTTCACGTCTACCTTTTAATACTTCGCCTATCGTTTTCAAAAATATGCCTCCTTAAATCCTATTCAAAAAATCCAAATCCTCCACCAAATGGATCACCAAAATCTAAATTATTTTTACTTTTAGTTTGAGCTGTTTGTTTCTTCATTTCTTCATATTGAATTTCCTGATCTTTATTTTCACGTAATTCAATAATATAGTCAAAATCATCCATGCTATAGTCACATGATTCAACAAATAAATCTGGATGCTCCACTACTTTCACTGAAGGAAGTGTCATTATCTCTCTAACTAAATCTTGGTGTTTCGTATTAGATTCTCGAGCTGTAACTGCTCCGTCTATAATATAAACATGGTTCGAATCATATTCGCCTTTAATTAATGAACTTCTAACTGTTTGTTTAATTAATGTTGAGCTGATAAATAACCATCGTTTATGGGCACAAACACTACCTGCAACGATTGATTCCGTTTTACCAACTCGTGGCATACCACGAATTCCGATTAATTTATGTCCTTCTTCTTTGAATAATTCTGCTAAGAAGTCAACAAGTAAACCTAAATCTTCACGTTCAAAACGAAATGTCTTTTTATCATCGGCATCCTGTTCGATATAACGACCGTGTCTAACAGCTAATCTGTCTCGCAATTCAGGTACACGTAATTTAGTTATATCGATTTCATTAATTTCTTTAACGATTTGTTCGAATCGTTGAAATTTTTCTAATTTATCAGTTTTAATTAATAATCCACGTTTACCTTGATCAACGCCATTAATAGTAACGATACTAATGCCTAACATCCCTAATAAACTCGAAACGTCTCCTAGCAAACCAGCACGATTCATTGTAATTTCGTATTCTAGATACCATTCTTTTCTTCTCTCAGCCACTGACACGAGAATCCACCCCTTGTTTAAACACAACTATAAAATAGACTATACTTTGATTAATAATACTCACATTATAACATCGAATTCAATATCATGTACTACAAAGTTCATGCAAAAATTTGGAGCTTTCAAGTAGTTATTACAAATACCAACCACCGTTAACTTTTTGAATGGTGCCAGTAATACTTTTAGCCATAGGATGATATAAATATGAACAAGCATAAGCTATTTCATTAGGTGCAATCATACGGTGTTGAGGAAGTTCATCTAAAATTTGGTTGAGTTCATCTTCAGACCATTTGTCACTCATATTACCTGATACAAAACCTGGCGTAATTGCATTAACAGTCACTGATGTTTGTGATAATTCTTGACTTAATGATTTTACGAACCCTAGCTGAGCACTTTTCATTGTCGCATAAATTGTTTCCATACTCGCACCAGTTTCTCCCCAAATTGAAGAAATAACAATGATTCTTCCATTTTCACTTTGTCTCAATGTATCTACAAAATAACGACTTATTCTGATGAGTTGGTGGACGTGAATCTGATAAGTCATGTCAATTTGTTCATCAGTCATGTCTTGAAGCATACCGTATAATGCATTTCCTGCAGCATAAATAATACAATCAAGTTGCTGAATATGCCCAAATAAATGGTCTAAATTAACATTACCTGATAAATCGCATTGAATTAAATTAACTTTTTTATTTTGATACTGTGCCTTTAATTGGGTCTCATCGGACGTGTTAAATTGTAGATCGACTTCATATCCATCAATTAATAATTGTTCAACAATTGCTGTTCCTATTGAACCTGAACCACCTAATACTAGAGCTCTCATTATGGTTTAATCTCCAAGCGACTATCAACGATTTCATCTAAATTTAAATATAGTTGTGATGTCTCGTTGACACTTTCAAGCGTAATATTTTCAACAATATCTAACATATCAAAGACACTAACTCCTTCAAAGTATAGCTTTGCGTATTGATTCGCAATGTACTCAGGAGAATTAAGACTCGAAATAAATTCGCCGATAAATTGTTTTTTCAGTAATTCAAAAGCTTCAATATCTGAGAGATTACCTTGATTTTGTTTCAATTGATTTAAAAGCAATTGTTTTAATTGATCTGGATTAGTTGTGGCACTTGTAATTATAGAAAAACTATACGTCGGTTCTAAAACAAATTGATATCCAAATGTTTCATCAATTAAATCATTATTAAGTAATTCTTGATAAAATTCAGTCTCTTCTCCAAAAATAAGTTCATAGAAAAATGTCATTTCTAAATCACGTTGTACATATTTTTCAGGAGATTCTTCTAATGGTTGATTTTTAAATCCAAGCATCAATTTAGGGGATTGTAGTTTCATTTCTTCAGTTACAAAATGTTGATTCACAGATTGAGGTTCATCAATTTTAGCACGTTCGATTTCAGGTTGATTTGTTTTATCTCGCTGATTTTCATGTTCCTCTACAATATCAACAATATATTCTGGATCTACGTCACCTACAACAAAAAGTACCATATTAGATGGGTGGTAGAATGTTTCATAACATAAATATAAGTCATCTTTAGTAATGTCATAAATACTTTCAACACTACCCGCAATATCCACTCTAATTGGATGATTTGTATACATCGCTCTTAATGTATTAAACATTAATTTATAGCCAGGTTGTTCTTGATACATTTTGATTTCTTCTGCAATAATACCTTTTTCTTTATCTACAGTTTCTTTTGTAAAATAAGGCGTCTCAACCATAGTCAGTAATCGTTTAATATTATTTTCTAAGTGATCAGTAGCACTAAATAAGTAACTTGTACGATCAAAACTTGTAAATGCATTCGCTTGTGCATTGTCTTCAGCAAAAGCAGTAAATAAATCTTCCTCTTCTTTTTCAAACAATTTATGTTCTAAAAAATGTGCTACGCCATCAGGGACTGTCACAAATTCATTCTGGCCAAGAGGTTTAAAACGACTATCTAGTGAGCCAAATTGAGTAGTATACGTTACAAATGTTTTTTGAAATCCAGGTTTAGGAATGACAAATAAACGTAAGCCATTTTGTAATTCATGTTCATAAACTTTTTCATCTATGACCTCATAGTAATGTTGTTTCACTACTCATTCCCCCCTTTCGTTAATACATAAATCGAATCTAAAACTGCTTCATTTACAAGATCTACGATATCTTTCTTAGTAACTTGATTTATGTTATTCAAAAAGTCTTCGTCAGTTTGTGGTTCATCTAACAGAATCTGATTATGTAATATTTCTATAATACTTTTGGGTCTATCTGTAGATTCGTGTCTTTGGGACGTAATGATTTTTTTAGCTAATTCAATTTTACCTTCTTCAAATTCACCTTTTTTAAATTTATCGAACTCTTCTAAATTTGTTTGTTTAGCAACTTCATATTTATCTGCTGATACACCACTAAGCACAAATAGATAACCATTTTTACCATCAATTTGTGAATGAATAGAATAAGCTAAACTTTGTCTTTCACGTACCTCGTTAAATAGTACAGATGAAGGATCTCCGCCAAACATAATATTAAACACTATAAAAGCATAGTAATTATTTTTACCATAATGCGTTGGGAAACGATATCCTAAATTTAGCTTTGCTTGATCAACATCATCAGTCTCAACAATTGGATTCGGTATGTTGCTAGCATTTTCTAATTGTTTATTATCATTTGAAGTTGTCTCAAAAATAAATGGCTCAATATTAAATTTAGTATTGATTTGGTCAATAACTTGTTGTTGATTAACATTACCTACAACATAAACAGCACAATAATCATTTTGAATCATTGATTGATATGTATTATATAAGGAATTTGGAGTCACTTTAGATATTTGTTCAATTTGACCTGTTGCTAAATATTGATAAGCTTCATTTTCAAACATATTTTCTAACAATTTTAAGAATGAATATTGCGCTTTATTATCAATCATAGCTTCTATTTTTTTACTAAGTAGTGATTTTTCTTGTTTAACAAATTTTTCGTCAAATTGTTGATTATGTATTAATGGATTCCATATTAATTCATTTAATAAATCTAACCCTTGTTCAAATAATGGGGTTTGGTCTTTGAGATAGCGTTCATTTACGATTTCAAGGGAAATTGTAATAACATGTTTATCTTTAAATTTAGAAACAAAACTATTCACATAAGCGCCATAAAGTTCAGACAATCGACGATTCAAAGCCTTATCGTCTTGCCACTTTTGAGAAGCTCTTACTAGTACTTTACTAAGCACTGATCGTTCAGTAATTGTTTCATAATCAAGTGGTGCCATAAATTTAAATGTTATCGTTGTAGTTTTAAATTTTTCAGTTGGCATCACATGAATATGTTTATTTTTATTATTTTGCTTTTCTTTATCCAACTACTTTACCTCCAATGACTTTATCATTATTTTTCTTTTGTAATTCTAAATTTCACTAAACTACTTTTCATATAATTTAAAGAATATAAAATCGGATTCTTTTCTTCATCATAATGTGTTACTTTGAGTAACATTAATCCTTCATGTGGTGAGGCATTAAGTAATTCTGATATATGAGGTTCATAATTAACCGCTTCTAAATCAGTTTCTGCATAAGTTACTATATGACCTGTTGCATCTTTAATTGCATTTAACATTGAACCATTACTTTCTTGGTAACCCGTACATGTTAAATAGTCCTTCGCAATTTTATCTAAACAATACACAACCGGTTGGTGATTGGCAGTTTTTAATCTTTCTATAATAGTAACTGGTTGTTTTTCGCCAATTCCTAAACGTTTAGCATCTAAAATGGTTGCTGGTTGTTCATCAAAATTTAAATATTCAGTCCCAGATTTAAAACCAGCACTTTTAATCATTTCAGTTATACTAATCAATTCATTTAAGGGATAAAAGAAAGGGGGCAGTGATTTCACACTTGTACCCTCTTCAAAATTATCAACTATCACTTGTTCAGTGATAAGTTCATTTATCCCATCATAAACATCATCTGTTTTTATTTGAAGTTCACGAGCAATTGATAAATTACTTGGTAATTTACTTCCATACTCTAACTCTCCAGATTTAATTTTATTTAAAATGTATTGTTTTACTCTATATTTAGCATTCATTTCCGACATAATTACACCTCATCTTTATCAATATCAACTAAAATTTGTCTTGGTTTACTTCCCTTTTGAGGACCTATAACTTGATTTCTCTCAAGATCATCCATGAGTCTTGATGCTCGGTTATACCCAATTCTAAACTGTCTTTGTAATAAAGATGTACTTGCTTTTTGTTTTTCTATAACAAATAAGTAGGCTTCATCATATAACGCATCTTCACTTTTCATTTCTGACTTATCTACTGGTGCATCAGGTTCCATTTCTTTAACATAATTAGCTTGTTGTTGTTCCACTACATAGTTGACTACATCCTGTACTTCTTGGTCACTTAAGAATGCACCCTGTATTCTTGTTTTAGTTGAATCACCATTTCCAACGTATAGCATATCACCTTTACCTAGTAATTTTTCAGCTCCTCCAGAACCTATAATCGTTCTTGAGTCTGTTTGTGAACTTACAGCAAAGGCAATTCTTGATGGAATATTATTTTTAATTATACCAGTAATAACATCTACGGACGGTCTTTGTGTAGCAACAATTAAATGAATACCTGCTGCACGTGCCATTTGGGTGATACGTTGAATAGCATTTTCTACTTCTTTACCAGCAACCATCATTAAATCAGCTAATTCATCTACAATTACAACAATATAAGGTAATTCTGCTTGTTTTTCATCTAATTCTTTATTTTGATTTCTAATATATTGATTATATCCTTCTATATTTCTTGTAGAAGAATGTTGGAATAAATCATAACGTCTTTCCATTTCCGCTACAATCTTTTCTAAAGCTTGTGCCGCTTTATGTGGGTTAGTTACAACTGGTATTAATAAATGCGGAATACCATTGTACACATTTAATTCTACCATTTTAGGATCAATCAACATAAGTTTAACTTCATGTGGCTTAGCATTTAATAACAAACTAGTAATTATTCCATTAATGCAAACAGACTTACCACTTCCGGTAGAACCCGCAACTAATAAATGGGGCATTTCGTTTAATTGAATAGTAATTGGATCTCCTGAGATATCTCTACCCAATCCGACTTCTAATTTATCATTAGAAGGGAATTTTTCTTCTAATACTTCTTTCAATGCAACTAAAGAGATCTTATCATTTGGCACTTCAATACCTACAGCTGAACGTCCTGGTATAGGTGCTTCAATACGTACATCCTTTGCAGCTAAAGCTAAAGCAATATCATTATGCAAATTAACGATTTTATTTACTTTCACTCCTTGTGCTGGTTGAACTTCATATTGTGTAACGGCTGGTCCGATTTTAATTTGAGTAACTTTTGCATCAACACCGAAGTTTTTCATTGTAGATTCTAAAACTTGACCTTTACGTTTAACTTCTGCTTTTGACGTTGATTGTTTCTGAGCTGGTTGCTTTAATAATGATAATGGCGGTACTACATAAGAAACATTCATTTCTTCTCCAGCTTCAGAAATAGAATTTTCATTTTGGCTATCATCATTTTCATTATTTTTTGATTGAGTTTGATGTTCTATTTCAGAACGATCATTATTCGTCTGTTGTTCTTTATTGCTTGGTGTATTGTCATTTGCTTCATGATCAAATAATCGTTTTTTACGTTTTGGTTGTACTGTCTCTTTCTCAGAATCACTATGACCATATATAGGTATATCACTGTCTTGTTGTACTTCTGGTAAATCTGTAACGTCTTTTACTACATCATTTTCTTGTGAACGATGGCGCTTTTCGATTCTTTCTGCTTTATTTTTAGCTTTTTCTTCTTTTTTAGATTTATTATTTTGTCGGTTTTCTTTTAAATTTTGAGAAGCTGATACTGTAGTAGTTTTTATACCTTCTAATATTTTTTTAGATACATCACGATGTCTTAAGTTTAATAGCAAAATAATGCTTGATGCTAAAAGTAAAATCGTAATAATGATAACACCGACAATAGAAATGAGCGGAATACAAATTTCTAGTAAATAATAGCCAATCAATCCGCCACCAAAATTTGGAAAATGATTATGTTCATATGATTTATAAACATAAGACAATACTGGTTCTCTTTCAGAAACGATACCTTTACTAAAGTGATAATATAGCTGAGCTATAAATAGTAATGCAAATTGTAATGTAATTGAACCTACTGTTCTTCTTGTTTTAGGTATTTTCTTAGAATATGTGATAAAACCTGTTGCTAATAAAATTAAAATATATGTTAAATATCGACTCATTCCGACAAAATAATTAAAGAAACTATCAATCATTCGTCCTATGATGCCTAATTGAAAAGCACCTAAAATGATTAAAATAACCACAACGATAGCAATAATATATCTTAATGGACTCTCAGTTTGCTTTTTCTTTGTGGTTGTTTTCTTTCTAGTTGTATTTGTTTTTTTCTTTGTCGGCGATTTTTTCTTTGCTTGTGGCAAATTGGTACACCTTCTTTTTATAATCTTTCATATGTATAATAAATAACTTTTGTGCCAATAATTTAAGGCTTTTTTAATAAGATGAAAGAGGCAAGGACACTTACACTCATAATAGAAACATTTCGTAAAATAAAGAATGTATTCGAATCATTCCTTATACTTACAATAGTCTATTGAAGTTCAAAGTCATATATTTCAAATGACTAAAAACAATGTGAGTATGTCCCAACCTCTTTAAATTATATTTATAATGATTATATTTCTGAAATGACTGGAATAATCATTGGACGACGTTTAGTACTTTCGAAAAGTAATTTGCTAATTTTGTCTCTCATATTTTGTTTAATATCTGACCATTCAATACGTTTTTCTTGTAATCCTGCTTCAACGATTTCACGTACTTTTTCTTCAGCTTCTTTTAATAAGTCTTCGCTTTCTCTAACGTAAACAAAACCTCTTGATTGTATTTCAGGTCCCGCTGCAATTCTGCGATTTTTAGGATCAAGTGTAACTACTGCAATAAAGATTCCGTCTTCAGCTAATAAATGGCGATCTCTTAATACAATATTACCTACATCACCGACGCCGATACCATCGATTAATATATTACCTGAAGGTACTTTTTCATTTAATACCATATTTGTACCGTCATAATTAATAACATCACCTTTTTCAACAAGGAAAATCTTTTCAGGTGCAACACCTGCTTCAGCTGCTAATTTAGCATGCGCAATTTGCATTTTAAATTCACCTTGAACAGGTATAAAGTATTCTGGTTTCATAATATTAATCATCATTTTTAGTTCTTCCATACATCCATGACTTGATGCATGAATCTTTTTATTATTAGGAATAATATGTGCACCTGCACGTACTAATTCATTTAATGTATTAGCGATAATAACTTCCATATTAGCTGATGCTGTAATTGCTAAAAATACTGAATCACCTTTTTCGATGTTCATAATTTTATGTTTTTGTTGAGCCATTTGACTTAATGCTTCTACAGGTTCACCTTGCATACCTGTTGCAATAATAATGACTTCATTTTTAGGATAATTTTCAACTTCGCTAATTGGAATAAGTAAATCTTTCGGAATATCAAAATAACCCATTTTACGTGCAATATTAAATGAACTTTCTAGTGAACGTCCTAAGAAAGATACTTTACGATTTAATTGGCTCGCAATATTTAATACTTGTTGTATTCTTATAAAGTTTGAAGCATAGCATGATACAATAAGACGTCCATTTACTTTAGCAAATGCATCGTACATGTGATGTTCAATCACGTTTTCAGGTGTATTGTATCCTGGTTTTTCAGCTTCAGTAGAGTCACTGATTAAAGCAAAGACTCCTTCTTCTCCAATTTCAGCCATACGTTTAAAGTCTGGTGAGTATTGTCCACTTAAACTTTGATCAAATTTGAATTCACCTGTGTATACAATTGAACCATAAGATGTGTGAATACAGATACCTAAACTATCGGGGATACTATGTGTTGTATTAAAGAAACTAATATTCACATTTTTAAAACGCATAACTGATTCATGGTTAACTGAATAGTAACGAACTTTTTTATTAATATTACGTGATTTCATACTCTCTTTAACAAGGGCAATTGTTAATTTAGACCCGTAAACAGGAGCATCAACTTGTTCTAATATATAACTTACGGCACCCATTGCATGTTCATGTCCATGTGTTAGGAAAATGCCTTTTAATTTTTCTTTATTTTCAATGACATATTGAATGTCTGGAATTACGATATCTACGCCTAACATTTCATCTTCTGGAAACATTAAACCAGCATCAAGCATAAACATCTCATCGTCTACTTCAACGATATACATATTTTTCGCAATTTCTCCTACACCACCAAGTGGTATGATGCGAATGTCTTTATTTTTTTTCTTTATTAAACTCAAAATGTTACCTCCTATATTTTATCCCCGTCCATATATAAACTCACCATTTATTATAAGTTAAAATGGGCTTGATGTACACTATTAATCAATGTCATCACTGCTTTAATATAAAAGGTTAGCGAAATATAAAAAGATTGGAACCCTTTATAAAGATTCCAATCATTTAAACAATATTATTTTTCGTTTATAGCTTTATGTGAAGCGTTGACACGACCTTGTTTGTCAATTTCAGTTACTTTAACTTCAATTGTGTCTCCAATTTTCAACACGTCTTCTACTTTATTAATACGTTCAGTAGAAATTTGTGAGATGTGTAATAACGCATCTTTACCTGGGAATAATTCAACGAAAGCGCCGTATTTTTCGATACGTTTAACTTTAGCATTGTATACTTGACCAACTTCAGCTTCACGAGTAATTTCTTCAATTATTTCACGTGCACGATTAATCATTTCTTGATCTACTGCACCAATAAATATTTGACCGTCTTGTTCGATATCAAGTTTAACGCCTGTTTCATCAATAATTTCATTGATTTTTTTACCGCCTGGTCCAATGACATCTCTAATTTTTGATGGGTTAATATTCATTGTAACAACTTTAGGTGCATAGGCACTTAGTTCATTTCTAGGTTGATCAATAGTTTGTAACATATGATCCATAATAGCTAAACGACCTTGACGCGCTTGTTCTAAAGCTTCTTCAATCACTTCACGAGTTAAACCGTCAATTTTAATGTCCATTTGGATAGCAGTAATACCTTCTTTAGTACCTGCAACTTTAAAGTCCATGTCACCTAAAGCATCTTCCATACCTTGAATATCCGTTAAAATAGTATAACTATCTTCACGAGTAACAAGTCCCATAGCGATACCGGCAACTGGTGCTTTAATTGGCACACCTGCATCCATTAAAGCTAATGTTGAACCACAAATAGACGCTTGTGAAGATGAACCATTAGATTCTAATACTTCACTTACGATTCTTACTGTATAAGGGAAATCTGAAGTATCAGGTATGATGTGCTTAAGTGCTCTTTCACCTAATGCACCGTGACCAATTTCACGACGTCCTGGTGCTCTTACTGGACCCGTTTCACCAACTGAGAAGTTAGGGAAATTATAGTGATGCATAAAACGTTTTTCTTCTTCTGGTCCTAGGCCATCAATTAATTGATAATCTCCTAAAGCACCTAATGTTAATACTGACAATGCTTGTGTTTGTCCACGAGTGAATAAACCAGATCCATGTGCTCTAGGTAAAAGACCAACTTCAGATTCTAATGGACGAATTTCATCAGGTTTACGACCATCAGGACGAATTTTTTCGTCTGCGATTAAACGTCTTACTTCTTCTTTAACCAAATCATTTAAGATTGCATAAACTTCTTTAATTAAAGTTTCATTATCAGGATCTTCTTCATCGATAAATTCAGCAACAATGTCTTCTTTTAATGCATCTAAATTAATGTCACGTTGTTGTTTATCAAATGTTAATACAGTGTCTTTTAAACCTTTTTCTTCTGTTAAAGATTTAACCTTTTCAACAAGTGCTTCATCTCTTTCAATTGGAATAAATTCTTGTTTTTCAGGTTGAATATGGTCAATAATTTCTTGTTGGAATGCAACTAAGCGTTTAATTTCATCATGACCAAAGAAGATTGCCTCAAGCATTTCGCTTTCAGTAATTTCGCTAGCACCCGCTTCAACCATGTTAACAGCGTCTTTATGACCTGCAACTTCTAGGTCTAAACGTGATACTTCTTTCTCTGCAACAGTTGGATTGATAACATATTTTCCGTCAACATAACCCACATTTACACCAGCGATTGGTCCTTGGAATGGAATATCAGAAACACTTAATGCCATAGATGAACCTATCATTGCAGCCATTTCAGGTGAGCAATCTGGGTCTGCACTAAGTACAATGTTCATAATTTGCACATCATGTTTGTAACCTTTAGGGAATAATGGACGAATTGGTCTATCAATTAAACGTGCAGTTAAAGTTGCATCATCACCTGGACGTCCTTCTCTCTTTTTAAATCCTCCAGGAATTTTACCTGCAGCATACATTTTTTCTTCATAATTAACTGTTAATGGGAAAAAGTCACCATCACGTGGCTCTTTAGAAGCAGTTGCAGTTGATAATACAACTGTATCACCATAACGAACTAAAACAGCACCATTAGCTTGTTTGGCTAACTGTCCTGTTTCAATTGTTAATGATCTGCCAGCCCATTCAGTTTTAAAAACTTTCTTCTCTTGAGACATTATGAATCTCCTCTCTAAATTCTATTACTTATATCATATCACTTATTACTTTCAATTTATATTAGTTCTTATTTGTTAGAGAATAAAAAAAGGAAAGTACCAATCGAATGGTGCTTTCCTAATTTATTATTAAGATTAACGACGGATACCTAATGATTTAATTAATTCACGGTAACGTTGAATATCTTTACCACGTAAGTAGTTTAATAAATGTCTACGACGACCTACCATTTTTAATAATCCACGACGTGAATGGTGGTCTTTTTTGTGCTCACGTAAATGCTCGTTTAAAGCTGAGATTTCAGCAGTTAAGACAGCGATTTGAACTTCTGGAGATCCAGTGTCTGATTCGTGAGTACGGTATTCTTTAATTAATTCATTTTTACGTTCTTGTGAAATTGCCATTATCAATTTCCTCCTTTATTGTATATACACCTTTATCCGAGTTAGGCGTCGGAGTCTCGACCTACTAAGAAAAAGGTTGTGGTTAAAACGAATCAACTCGTTTTAATCAACTTTATATATTATATGATACATCATCACCGAAATCAACTGATAATAAATATTTTGCACGCGCTTTATCATCATTCATTTGTTCAACCAATGGATCTATACCATCAAATTTAATTTCCGGTCTTAAGAAATGATGCCAATAAACAACTACACGTTCACCATAAATATTTTCATCGAAATCGAAAATATTTACTTCGATAACTACTTCGGCTTTCGCTGGGTCATGAAAAGTTGGTTTAACACCTACATTAGCAACTCCACGGAACAGCTTTTGTTCTGCTCCGATTTCCATACTTACAGCGTATACACCTTTTTTAGGTAATAAGTAATCATCGCTAGGATGAACATTTGCAGTTGGAAAACCAATAGTACGGCCTCGTTTTTCACCTTGAACTACAGTACCTTTGATTTTATATAAGTAACCCAATTCTTCATTGGCTTTTTGTAGTTCTCCATTTTGCAATGCTTCTCTAATAGCAGTTGTTGATATTTTTTCTTCGCCTAATTCTTGTCTACCAACTATAGTAGTGTTAAAGTCTTCTACCTCATTTAACACTGACATGTTACCTTTACCGAATTTTCCAAATGTAAAATCAAATCCTGCAATAACTTCTTTAACATTATTTTTAATAATATATTCTTCTATAAATTCTTCAGAAGTAACATTAGCAAATCTAGATGAAAAATTGATGACAATACAGTAATCAACACCATGTGCTTCAATCATGTCAATTTTATCAGAAAGTGGTGTTAAATAAGTTGTTCTTTTACGTTCTGGATTTAACACAACTGATGGATGCGGATCAAAGGTCATAACTGCTTTTTTCAATCCGTGTGATTGCGCCTGTTCATCTAAAGTTTGAAAAACTTTATCGTGCCCTTTATGCATACCATCAAAGAAACCAAACGCCATCGCAACGTTTTCATTTATTCTTTGATTTTCTTGAATTGGATGGGTAATTTCTATCACTTTCATAATAAATCTCCTTTAATTAAATACTTTTTTAGGTTTTAATTCTCCTGGTTTATCTGGATGTATGATATATATAGCCAACACTTTTTGTGATGCATTATCTACAAATACAAATTGATCATCATTAATGTTTTCGAACTGCTTTTTATAAAATTTTTGTCCGTTTAGGATGCGTTGTTTGATTTGATCATCTGTAACCATTTGTTGTGGTAAACCTTTCAAACCATATTCTATAGGAAACAATTTATCTTGTAACGAATCATGCTCATGCAAATTTTTAATATCTTCTAATGACAAACTTTGTTCTAAATTAAAGCCTCCAGATTCAATACGAGTTAATAATGACATATGAGCAGGATACCCTAGTTTAGCACCTATATCAGTAGCTAGTGTTCGTATATATGTTCCTTTACCACAACTAACTGCTATATCAAAGTGACATTCTTCCCCATCAAAACGTAATGGTGATGTACGTTTAATAATTTTTATAGTGGCTTGTCTTATTGGTCTTTCAACCGTTTCATTATTACGTGCATATTCATATAATCTTTTGCCGTTAACTTTAACGGATGAGTACATAGGTGGAATCTGTTCAATTGTACCTTCGAATTGTTTAATAACATGATCTACTTGTTGTTCAGTCAAATCAGTTTCAGTAATTGATTTATGTTCAACTGTTTCTCCTGTCTGGTCTTCTGTAGTTGTACTTCTTCCAATGGTTACTGTTGCTTCATATGCTTTCCCCATCTCCATAACATAATCGCTTACACGAGTAGCCGGTCCTACACAAATAGGCAATACGCCTGATACTTCAGGATCTAATGTTCCAGTATGACCTATTTTTTTAGTATTAAGTATTTTTCTTAACTTAAATACTACATCATGGCTAGTTAAGCCTCTTTCTTTAAATACTGGTAATATACCGTTATACATGGTTTCACACCTTTTTAATTATCAATATTAATATCCTTGGCTATTATACCACTACTAATTAGTAATATGATTCGTTTGATAGATATTTAAAATCTATTCAGTCATTTTATATGTATTTAGCCTGAGAAAAAAGTTTCCCAGGCTAAGTGTTGTCATGCTATATTTATTTATCTTGTTTGTGTAAATCTTGAATCATTCGTTCGATTTTATTTCCGTATTCAATGGATTCATCATATTCAAATGATAATTCTGGAATGATACGTAATCTCATGCGTGATCCAAGCTCAGATTTGATAAAGCCTTTAGCTTTTTCTAATGCTTTAAATGTGTTGTCGACTTCTTTTTTATCGCCTAAAACTGTTAAATAAACTTTTCCTTGAGATAAATCATTTGTTAATTCAACATCAGTAATTGTGATAAAACCAACACGTGGGTCTTTCACTTTATTGTTAACGATATCCATGATTTCTTTTTTCATTTGTTCGCCAACACGTTCTGCTCTCATATTGCTCATCTTTGTCACCCTTTCTAAATTTTTCTTTAGTTAAAATAAGAGGTGAGATCAAGGCAATTTTCTTTTTAGAAACTTAACGTTGTTTCAAAAAGTGTCGCCAGTCTCAACCTCGAATAAATCATTAATATAAATTATCTTTTAATTTCAACCATTTCGAATGCTTCAATAATGTCGCCTTCTTTTAGGTCATTGTATTTTTCAATTGTAATACCACATTCATAACCTTGAGCAACTTCTTTAGCATCGTCTTTAAAACGTTTTAGTGTATCTAATTCACCTTCAAATTGTACGATACCATCACGGATAACACGTACACCTGCATTACGTGTAATCTTACCGTCAGTAACATAACTACCTGCAATTGTACCAACTTTAGATACTTTAAATGTTTGACGTACTTCTGCTTGTCCAATCACTTGTTCTTCAAATTCAGGATCAAGTAGACCTTTCATTGCTGATTCAATTTCTTCGATAACGTTATAGATAACGCGATGTAAACGCATATCTACATTATCAGCTTCAGCAGCACGTTTTGCTCCTGAATCAGGACGAACGTTAAATCCGATGATAATACCATTTGATGCATTGGCTAATGTTACATCTGATTCATTAATCGCACCTACAGCAGTGTGAATGATACGTACGTTTACACCTTCAACATCAATTTTCATTAATGATGCAGCTAATGCTTCAACAGAACCTTGAACGTCACCTTTAATAATCACGTTTAAGTCTTTCATTTCACCTTGTTTCATTTGTTCAAACAAGTTATCTAAAGTAACATTTTTACTTTCTTGACGTTGTTGGATAACACTTTCTTCATGACGTGCTTCACCAATACGACGAGCTTGTTTTTCGTCTTTAAATACTACAAAGCGATCGCCTGCTTGAGGTACATCGTTAATACCAGTAATTTCAACTGGAGTTGATGGACCAGCAGTTTTAATACGTTGTCCTAAATCATTTACCATAGCACGAATACGTCCATACGTATTACCAACTACGATAGAATCACCTTGGTGTAATGTACCGTTTTGTACTAATAGTGATGCAGCTGGACCACGTGATTTATCTAATTCTGCTTCAATTACTGTACCTACAGCTTGTTTTTCTGGGTTAGCTTTTAATTCTTGTACTTCTGCTACTAAACCAATCATTTCTAATAAATTATCGATACCATCACCGCTTAAAGCTGAAAGTGGTACAAAGATAGTATCGCCACCCCAGTCTTCAGGAATTAAACCATATTCTGTTAATTCTTGCATAACACGGTCTGGATTTGATGTTGGTTTGTCAATTTTATTAACTGCTACAATTGTTGGAACATTGGCTTCTTTCGCATGGTTAATTGCTTCAATAGTTTGAGGCATAACACCATCATCAGCAGCTACTACTAAAATTGTAATATCTGTCACTTGAGCACCACGTGCACGCATAGTAGTGAAAGCTGCGTGTCCTGGTGTATCAAGGAAAGTGATTTTTTTACCTTCATTTTCAATTTGATAAGCACCAATATGTTGAGTGATACCGCCAGCTTCACCTGCTGTTACTTTAGTGTGACGAATTGAGTCTAGTAATGTTGTTTTACCGTGGTCAACGTGTCCCATGATTGTTACTACTGCTGGACGCTCAATTGCATCTGGATCTTCTGATTCATCATCGAAATAAATTGATAAGTCTTCTTCTTCAATAACAACTTCTTCTTCGATTTCAACACCATAGTCATCTGCAATTAACTCTAATGTCTCTTGATCTAATGATTGATTAATATTTGCAACAATACCTAATAAGAATAATTTTTTAACAATACCTGAAGATTCAACATTTAACTTATCAGCTAATTCGCCAACTGTAATACCTTCTTGGTACGTAATTTTTGATGGCATTTCTTTAGGTTCTGCTTGTTGTTGGTTGTTTTGTTTTTGGTTGTTCTTTTTATTGTTTTTATTATTTTTGTTATTCTTATTATTTTTCTTATTATTGTTGTTATTTTGATTATTTTGGTTGTTTTGTTGTTTACCTTTGTTGTTTTTATTCTGACCACTTTGATTATTTGATTTATTATTATTTTGTTTCTGATTGTTTTGTTGTTTGTTTTCAGATTTTTTGTGATTATTTTGAGTATTTTTAGTGTTTTCTTTGCTTTGTTCTGGCTTGAACTTTTTGTCTAAAGCTTTAATTTGGTCGTCTTCTAAAGCTTGCATGTGATTTGACACTTCAACGTTCATACTCTTTAATTCATCTATAATCTCTTTACTCTTTAGATTTAATTCTTTCGCATATTCGTAAATTCTTTGTTTACTCATATAATCACTCCTCATGATATTCATCTATCATAGATAGCAATTTTTTGGCAAAACCTTGATCAGTTAAACCTACGTTCACCCTCTCACCTTTACCAATAGCTATCCCTAACTCTTCTCTAGTTCCAAATACCCTTAATGGCACTTTATAACTCGAAGTTTTATTTTGTATTAATTTCATAGTGTTAGGAGAAGCATCATTAGCTAATATAACTAATTTTATATTGCCTTTTTGCATATCATTGACAATAACTGATTCACCCGTTTTCACTTTGCCAGCTCTCATTGCAAGCCCTAAAAAATTAAATATCTTCTCATTCATTATTTTGGAATCTCTTCTCTATAAATTAAACGAATAACCTCTTTATAAACAGGTTCTAATTGTTCTTTTGACGCTTTAAAATATTTTTCTAAAACTTCTTTTTGTTGTGCGTTTTCTACTAATTGGACATCTTTTGAAACATAAGCACCTCGTCCTTGTTTCTTACCAGTAGCGTCAGCAAAAATTTCGCCTTCTTTATTGATCACAACTCTAATCATATCTTTTTTAGGATGCATTTCATTCGATATGATACATTTACGCATTGGAATTTTTTTCTTTTTCATGTTACATCATCACTCCAACCTATTTTTCTGTATCTTTATCTTCAACAGAAACGTCATCTGTTTCTTCTAATTCTTCATCTGTCTCAGCAGCTAATTCTGCAGTTGTTAAATTAGATTCTTCTAAATTCACATCATCAAATTCAACATCTTCGTCACCTGTATTGACTACTTCGTCCGCAATAGGTTCAGTTTCAATAACAGGATAAATACCCGCTTCACGTGCATCGCTTTCAGATTTGATATCAATTTTCCATACAGTCAGTTTAGCAGCTAAACGTGCATTTTGACCACGTTTACCAATAGCTAATGACAATTGATAATCTGGAACGACAACAACTGTTGATTGATTTTCTTCATCAACAATGACTTCTAATACTTGTGATGGACTTAACGCATTTCTTACAAATACTTTAGGATCTTCATTCCATTGAACGATATCAATTTTTTCTCCACCTAGTTCTTCAACAACCGCTTCTACACGTGCACCTTTAGAACCTACACATGCACCAACTGCATCAATATCAGGATTTTCAGAATAAACACTGATTTTAGAGCGATCGCCAGCTTCACGTGCAACAGATTTAACAATAACTGTACCGTCAAAGATTTCAGGTACTTCTTGTTCAAATAAACGTTTTAGTAAACCTGGATGGCTTCTTGAAACATAAATTTGAGGTCCTTTAGTTGTCTGTTCAACTTTATTAACAAATACTTTGATTCGTTCATTTGGAATGTAACTTTCATTAGGACTTCTTTCAGCCTCAGATAATACTGCTTCAATACGGCCTAAATTTACGTATACATATCTATGATCAACACGATCAATAACACCTGTTAAAATGTCTTCTTCTTTGTCGATAAATTCATCATAAAGAATTTCTCTTTCAGCATCTCTTAAGCGTTGCATAACAGCCTGTTTTGCAGCTTGAGCACCTACGCGTCCGAAATCTTGAGGTGTTACGTCTTCTTCGTAAATGTCACCAATTTCATATGCTGGATTTTTAACTAATGCTGTACTAATATCCACTTCTTCTCTGCCATCGAATACTTCTTCAACAACTTCTTTTCTTGCTATAACTTTGAAAGTACCTTCATCCATGTTTAACTCTACTCTCACGTTTCTAGCACTATCATAGTTTTTCTTATATGCTGTAATTAAAGCTGCTTCAATTGCATCAATTAAAACTTCTCTAGGAATTTTCTTTTCCTTTTCTAAATATTCAGTAGCTAATAATAATTCATTACTTGACACGATTTTTCCTCCTCACCACGTTAAAGCATTACTGCGTGACGTGCTTTTGCAATTTTATTGCGTGGTATTTCTATCGTTTTAGTTTTAGATTTTTCTTTAACTTCTATTAGTATAATATCCTCTTTGACATCTTTTAAAATACCTAACCATTCTTTTTCTTTTTCAATAGGTGCATAAAGTGATACAAAGATAGGATGTGTAATTGCATCTTTAAGTGCTTTTTCATTTTTAATAGGTCTTTCAGCACCTGGAGAAGCAACATCAAGGTAATACATTTCAGGTATAGGATCGTTTTCATCCATTGCTTCGCTGATTTTTTCAGATGCTAACGTACAATCATTTAAATCAACACCGCCATCTTTATCTATAGAAATTCTTAAAAAATGATCTTTACCTTCTTTAACATACTCAATTTCAACTAGTTCAAAGTTAAGGTCATCTAATACGGGTTGAATAATAGGTTCTACTTGTTCAGCTATTTTACTCATACAGGCCTCCCTTTTAGGCAAATAGAAAAGAGCGGGTATATGCCCACTCTTTTGCCTGAGTTACTAATTTTTTAAGCAATATAAGTATATCATAAGTTTCACTTGTAAACAAATCACAGCATAATCACTATGGTTGTTCATTAAAATGAAATAGTTATTCTATAAATTGATTACTAAAATTAACTCTTATTTTTAATTTACATATCGAAAATTGATAATTGTGCTTTATCAGGTAAGCCTGGTAATGAACCTAAATCATCTAAGTATTCAATTACCTTTTGTGATAGACCTGCTTTTTTATTTAAGTCTTCTTTTGATAAAAATGGTCCTTCTTCTCGCGCTTCAACAATTCTCTTAGCAACGTTTTCCCCTAGTCCTGGAACAGCAATAAACGGTGGAATTAAACTGTCATCTTCAATTATGAAATCGAATGCTTGACTTTTTTCAAGACTGATAGGCTGCATGCGGTAACCACGATGTGCCATTTCATTCATAATTTCAAGAACAGTTAACACGTCTTTTTCTTTTTTGCCTAAATCCATATATCTTGAGTACATATCTTTAACTGTATTTTTAATACTTTCTTTATCTTTAATCATTGTAATTAAATCAAAATCAGATGCTCTAACAGTAAAGTATGATGCATAATAATATAGTGGATGATGCACTTTGAAATACGCAATACGAACTGCCATTAATACATAGGCAGCTGCATGGGCTTTAGGGAACATGTATTTAATCTTACGACATGAATCTAAATACCAATCTGGGACATCATTTTCTTTCATAGCTTCAACCATTTCATCAGTCAAACCACGACCTTTACGCACAAACTCCATCGTTTTGAAGGCCATAGAAGGCTCTAACCCTGCATACATTAGATACACCATAATATCATCACGACAACCAATTACTGATGATAGATCACAAATGCCTGCACGGATTAATTCTTGTGCATTACCTAACCAAACGTCTGTACCATGAGATAATCCTGAAATTTGAACTAACTCAGAGAAAGTAGTTGGCTTAGTATCTTCGAGCATTTGTCTTACGAATCCAGTACCGAATTCAGGGACGCCAAACGTACCTGTTTTACATAAAATTTCTTCTTCAGTAACGCCTAAACTTTCAGGACTACTAAAGATTTTCATCGTCTCTTTATCATCAACAGGTATCGTATGAGGATCAATGCCAGATAAATCTTGTAACATACGTATCATTGTAGGATCATCGTGTCCAAGTATATCGAGTTTCAATACATTATCATGAATTGAATGGAAATCGAAGTGTGTTGTCATCCAAGCTGAACTCTGATCATCGGCTGGATATTGTATTGGTGTAAAATCATAAATATCCATATAATCTGGAACAACGATAATACCACCAGGGTGTTGACCTGTAGTTCTCTTAACGCCTGTACAACCTTTAACTAAACGGTCAACTTCTGCGCCACGTTTGTGAATACCTTGATCATTTAAATAACCTTTAACGAAACCGAATGCTGTTTTTTCAGCAACTGTACCGATAGTACCTGCACGGAAAACTTTATCTTCACCAAACAATACTTTTGTATAGTTATGTGCATTGGGTTGGTATTCACCACTAAAGTTCAAGTCAATATCGGGTACTTTATCCCCTTTAAATCCTAAGAATGTTTCGAACGGGATATCTTGTCCTTCTTTAATTAAATCATTACCACATTGTGAACATTTCTTATCAGGTAAATCAAATCCTGAACCAACAGAACCGTCATCAAAGAACTCACTCGTTTTACAGTGCGTACAAATGTAATGAGGTGGCAATGGATTAACCTCAGTAATCTCTGTCATCGTTGCCACAAAACTTGATCCAACTGATCCACGTGAACCAACTAAATAACCATCATTTAATGATTTTTTAACTAAACGTTGTGAAATTAGATAAATAACTGAGAAACCATTACCTATAATACTATCTAATTCTTTCTCTAAACGATCAATAACTATTTGAGGTAGGTCTTCGCCGTATAACTTTTTAGCATTGCTATAACTTAATTCTCGAATTTCCTCGTTAGCTCCATCCATTCTCGGTGTATATAGTTTGTCTTTAATCGGAACAACACGTTCAATTCGGTCAGCTAAAGCATTAGTATTAGTTACTACGAGTTCATATGCTTTTTCTTCGCCTAAAAAGTGTAACTCATCTAACATTTCATCAGTTGTTCTAAAATGTGCTTCTGGTAATGTCGAACGATTTAACGGATTACCTGGTTGTGAAGCAATAAGTATTTTACGTGCAATAGCATCATGTTCATATAAATAATGTGCATTACCTGTCGCAATAACTGGGATATTCGCACTTTTACCCGCTTCTATTAATCGATTATAGATTTCATGTAATGTTTCAGTATCTCTGATAAGTTCTCGATCGATTAAATCTTGATACAATGCAGGAGGTTGTACTTCTATAAAGTCATAATATTTAGCTATTTTTTCAACTTCAGATTGATCACGTTGCATTACTGCAGTGAATAACTCACCTTCATCGCATGCAGTTCCAACAAGTATACCTTCTCTATATTCATTTAATAACGATCTAGGGATTCTAGGTGTTCTGTAATAATAAGTAACTAGCGATTCACTTACTATTTTAAATAGATTTTTCAATCCTTGTTGGTTTTGTACGATTAAAGTGACGTGTGAAGGTCTTGCCCTTTTATAAGCATCTTCATTGGTTAACTTTTTATTTATATCAATATGGTTAGTTACACCTAATTCTTTCATTTGTTGTACCATTTTAATGAAAATATAAGCAGTTGCTTCGGTATCATAAATGGCTCTGTGATGTTGTGTTAAATCCACGCCATATTTTTTGGCAAGGAAATTCAAACCGTGTTTTCCGTATTCTGTATTGATTGTACGTGATAATTCTAACGTATCAATAACTCCGTTAGTTGATGGTCCAAAGCCTAATCGTTCATAACCCGTGTCAATGAATCCCATATCGAAAGAAGCATTGTGAGCTACAAATATTGCGTCGCCAACCCATTCTTTAAATTCTGTAAGCACTTCTTCGATTTCTGGAGCATCTGTTAACATGTCATCTGTAATATGTGTCAAGTTAATGATTGTTTCGGATAGTTTTTCATGTGGGTTACTGAATCTCTCAAATTTATCAATGATTTCTCCATCGTGTACTTTAACGGCAGCTAATTCAATAATCTTATCGTATTGGTTTGATAAACCTGTAGTCTCAACGTCGAATACTACATAGGTAGCATCTTTTAAATCTCGATCAGTAGGTTTATATGCAATTGGAACGCCATCGTCTACTAACATACCTTCCATACCATATATCATCTTAATACCATTTTTCTCAGCTGCTGCATGGGCATCTGGAAATGCTTGAACAACATTATGGTCAGTAACAGCTATAGCTTTATGTCCCCATTGAGCGGCTTGGTCAACATATCCGCTAATATTAGGAATACCATCCATTTGACTCATTGATGTATGTAAATGGAATTCAACTCTTTTTACTTCAGCTTTATCTTTTTTAGGAGATTTTTTAATTTCTTCTATGTCAGACATCATCATAACTAGGTCTCTGACAAATGTATCTTCTTCGATACGACCTTGTGCACGTACCCATTTACCTACACTTAATGCTTTGAAATGATCTAAATCATTTTTATTTTTACGTGTAAACATTTTTAACACTAATGAATCGGTATAATCTGTTACTTTTAATTCTACAATGTGGCGTCCACTTTTTAACTCTTTTAAGTTGATATCAAAAATAACACCTTCTACAGCCACTTTAAATTCTTCTTCGATAATAGACTCTATAGAACGTAGATTTTCAACTTGAATTGGTTTACCAATTTGACACTTATCTACATCACTTTCATTATTATCTTGTTGTTTAGCTTTTTCAGCTTTCATTTTTTCTAATTTTTCAGTAGCTTCTCGTGCACTTTGTTCATCTTCTTCTTGAATATGTGCTTCTAGTGACGCTAAGTCATCATCATGATTGGTATTATCTGTTTCAAACACAATTTTATCAATATCAAATCCGCAATTTTTAAATGCTGCTATTAAACTACCATTACATGCTTTATCAAAGTGATTACGCTCGATATCATTAGATACCATTACTTTTAAAATGTTACCTGACATAATCAAACGTTTTTGTTTTAACTGACCTTTAACTTTAGGTGACAATGCTGTTTGGTCAATACAATGCCCAAAATATTTGATAGCATGTTCATCTTGATTATCAGTATTTTTTACTGTGAAATAGCATTTTACAGTAGCTATTTCTTTAAACTCTTCTACTATTGCATGATTAAAGAGTAGGTAGTCTTCATGTGATAAAAAATGCGGCAATGTAATATGAAATTCCCATGTTCTGTTTTTACTTGAGACATCAATTCTTGTTAACTCGCCTTGCTCTATGATTTCTGAATCTAACTGATTAGAAATTTTAATTTGATCAGCAAGTACTTTAAATTTTTCCTGATTTGTCATTGCCAATACGAAAACCACCTTAAATATATAATTCTCTCGAAAATTCCCATGATTAATATGATATCAATGCTACAAATTATACTGATTTATGCTATGAAGTTCAAAGCAAATTTATATTATATTATACGCTTAAATGACTTATATTTCATTGATTACATTTTGAAATTTTAAAAGAAAATAAAGGAGTGGATAAGAACTCAATTTGAATTCGTTATCACACTCCTACTCAATGCTCGAATACTAAATAATGTAAATATTTCTTATACAATATTTATTAATCGTAATTTAGTTTAATGTTAAATATAAATCTTTAATGTAATCTTCTAATTGATCAATATGAATTTCTTCACTTTCTCCTGTTGAACGTTGTTTTACTTCAACAATTCCTTCTGAAGCAAGTTTACCCACAACAACTCGAATAGGTAATCCAATTAAATCTGAATCATTAAATTTAACGCCGGCACGCTCTTGTCTATCGTCATATAATACATCATATTGCTTCATTAATTGATTATACAATTGGTCTCCAAGTTCGCGTTGGTCATCTTTTTTAGGATTAATAGTGATTAAATGTAAATCAAATGGTGTTACTGATTTAGGCCAAATAATTCCATTATCATCATTATGTTGTTCAACGATTGCACTTAACGTTCTTGATACACCAATTCCGTAACATCCCATAATAAGTGGCTGAGCTTTTCCTTGATTATCTAAGAACGTTGCGTTCATTGCTTCAGAATATTTAGTACCGAGTTTGAATACTTGTCCTACTTCAATTCCTTCAGCAAATTGTGCAGCAGAACCATCAGCTAATGTTTCTCCTTCGAGAATGAATCTAAAGTCTCCAAATTCATCTACTTTAAAATCACGGTCTAATTGTACATTATCGAAGTGATATCCATCTTCATTTGCACCCACAACTAAATCAGATAAATCTTTCACAAAATGATCTGCGTAAATTTTTATATCTTTATCGTGAACTGGACCTAATGAACCAGGACTAGCACCCAATAAATTGACAATTTCATCTTGCGTAGCCATTTCAATATTATCAGTACCAAAATAAGCTTTTAATTTTACGTCATTTAATTCATGATGCCCTCTAACCAACACCATTATAAATTCGCCATCTACTTTGAAAATCATTGTTTTAACAATCTCATCTAACGGTCTGTTTAAAAAGTCTGCTAATTCTTGAGATGTTTTAACACCTGGTGTAGCTATTTTTTCCATAGCTTTACCGCTTGATTCTTTAGGATTGGCATGATATACGACTTCAGCTTTCTCAATATTCGCAGCATAGTCTGTCTCGTTACTATAAACAATAGTATCTTCACCAATTTCACTTAATGCCATAAATTCGTGAGTATGACTACCACCAATAGCACCAGAATCTGCTACAACTGGACGCGCATTGATACCTACACGTTTAAAGATGCGATCATATGCGTTATACATGTCTTGATATGTTTCATCTAATGAAGCTTCATCAGCATGGAAAGAATATGCATCTTTCATAATAAATTCTCTTCCACGTAGTAAGCCAAAACGAGGACGTTTTTCGTCTCTAAATTTAGATTGAATTTGGAATAATGTTATCGGTAATCGCTTATATGATTTTAATTCATCTCTTACAAGTGATGTTACGACTTCTTCATGTGTAGGTCCTAATGCAAATTCGCGTCCATTACGGTCTTTTAAACGCATTAATTCAGGACCATAGGCACCCCAACGACCTGATTCTTCCCATAATTCAGCTTGTTGTAGCGCTGGCATTAAAATTTCTACTGCATCAACGCTTTCCATTTCTTCACGAATAATCTTAGAAATGTTATTAAGTACACGAGTTGCTAGTGGTAGATAACTATAAATTCCACTCGTACTTTGTTTAATTAAACCTGCTTTTAATAGTAATCTATGACTTAAAGCTTCTGCTTCTGCAGGTACTTCTCTCATTGTTGGTATAAAAACTTTAGATTGTTTCATAGTAACTTTGCCTCCCTATTTATAAGAAATATCGTTGTATGTCATTCCAAGTAACTAAGATCATAATAATAATTACGAAAATAGCACCGACTGCAATAATAGTCGTTTCTGCTTTTTTGTTTATAGGTTTTCTAAATATTGCTTCGTAGAAAACAAATAAAATACGTCCGCCATCTAATGCAGGTATTGGTAATAAATTCATAATCCCTAAGTTAACACTTAATAGTGCTGTATAAGTAATTAAATTAATGATACCTGATTTCACCACTGAATCCACATTATGGTATATACCAACAGGACCATTTAACATATCAAATGAAAATCCGCCTGTGAAAATACTAGCTATCATTCCGACAACAGCTGTAAATATTAAAGTGCCTGCTTTGAAGAATTGTTCAACACCCATAACTAAAGGTTTAAATACGGTGTGTTCTTTCTCTGGTATAAAACCAATTTGATAAACGGTTTCAGATTTATTTTTAGTTTGTTTGATTTCTCTTTTCTTAGGTTCTAAATCAATTGATTTAGTCTTGCCATCTCGATCAACTTTAATAGTTGTTTTAGCAGATTTATTTTTATCTAAAACCTTTTTAATATCATTGTAGTCTTTAACCTTATGATTGCCGACTTGTACAATTTTATCTCCAGCTTTTAGACCTGCTTTTTCAGCTGGTAAACCTTTTGCCAAATCTCCTACTGTTGTTGTAGGTGTACCCTGATAATAAGCTAAACCAATAAATAACACGATTGCTAAAATAAAATTGAATAATGGTCCTGCAAATAATGTTAAAAATTTAGGTAAAGGTTTTTTATGTGTGAATTGACGATCTCTTGGGGCAATTTGAATTAAACTACCATTTTCAACAAAATATGCTTTCTTAGCAATATTAAAGTGATGACGTTCTTCATCATATGAAGTAATTCCTTCAATAAATAAATTATCTTTAAAATCACATTGTTTTACTTCAATTGCTTCAATTTGTTGAAATTTGTGTTGATCATCTAAGATGATATGTGTAATTTCATCTTGTTCATTTAATTTAATTTTAACGTTCATACCAGGTTCGACAGGTGGTTCTTCAAGTCCATCTCCTGCCATACGAACGTACCCACCTACAGGTAAAATTCGTATCGTATATAACGTTTCATCTTTTCTAAAACTAAATATTTTAGGGCCCATACCAATAGCAAATTCCGGGCACATAATGCCTGCTCTTTTAGCAAAGAACATATGTCCATATTCATGAACAGTGACTAGTACACCAAATACTATGATGAACGCTAATATTGTAATTAAATAGCTCACGCGCTACACCTCAATTTTTTAAGTAATATTTCAATTTATAACTTCCATTAATAATAAGACAATAATAAAAACATTATATTACGATTACCAAATTTAGCATACAAATTTGGATAAGCATTTCAAAATTTCTAATTTTTCCATAAAAGTTATGTATAAGTTATGAAAAGGAGTTAAGAAATGATAATACATTTCAATAACTCCCCCATTATAACATTATATTTATTTGAAAATGATTGATGATATTAAATTTGAATTAAAAGAATGTTTAATAATGGTAATACAAACATAAAGCTATCAAATCTATCTAATATACCACCATGACCTGGTAAAATTCTTCCTGAATCTTTAACACCAAAATGTCTTTTAAATCCTGATTCTACTAAATCACCTAATTGACCAAACATGCTTAAAATAATAGTTACAAGCAATAGTAACCATACATTTAAGTTGAAGTCTACAAAAAATTGCATGAGTAGAGGTACTAATAAACTACAGAAAATACCACCTATAAATCCTTCAATTGTTTTATTAGGACTAATAACCGGCCATAATTTGTGTTTTCCCATTAAACGTCCAAACAAATAAGCACCAGTGTCAGTTAACCAAACAATCAAGAATGCAAATAATATATAATGTAAACCTTCAGAACGTGTTTCATAAAAATACATAAAGCCTATTCCTACGTATGCAACACTCATTAAACAAAATGCCGCATCCATAAAACTAAATCTATTTTTAGATAAAACAGTATAACTTAACACTATAAAACTCATAGCAATTAAACTTTTCAATTGAATGACTTGTACCCAATTTCCAGCATCTTGTGGCAACATAATGATAATTAATCCAATAGCACTAATAATCCCTGGAATTGATACAAATTTAATCATATTCATATTTAAAAGTTCTTTTAATGCAATTAATGCTAATAAATTAGCAAAAAGCATTAATACTAATCCACCCTTTAATAGGATGGGCAAGAATATTAATAGAGCAATAATTGCTGTCAATGTTCTTACTTTCATACTACTTTACTCCTCACTCAATCCTCCAAAACGTCTTTGGCGAGATTGGTAAATTTTTAAACAATTTTTCAATTCTTCACCATCAAAGTCTGGCCATAATTTTTCATTAAAAATGAATTCACTGTATGAAACTTGCCAAATTAAAAAGTTACTTATTCTTTGTTCGCCAGAAGTTCGAATTAATAATTCTGGATCAGGATAATTTTGGGTCATTAAATGCTGATCTATCATCGTTTCATTAATATCATTACTATTAAGTCCATTTTCTTGAAGTTCATCAAATATCATCTTCATACTTTGGACAATTTCAGCACGACCACCGTAATTAATTGCAAAAATTAATTTCAATCCTGTGTTATTTTTTGTCTTTTCTTTGGCATGATCAATAGCTTCGATTGTTGATTTCGGTAACCCTGTTTGAAAACCAATTGTTTCTACTTTAACATTCTTTTCAATTAATTCAGGTAAAAATGTTTTTAGAAAATTAACTGGTAAATTCATAATATAGTTTACTTCACTTTCAGGTCTAGACCAATTTTCAGTGGAGAAAGCGTATAAGGTAAGATATTTGATACCGATATCACTAGCTTCTCTTGTGACTTTCTTGATTGTTTGCATACCTTCATAATGTCCTTTTATGCGAGGCATTCTGCGTTTTTTAGCCCAACGCCCATTTCCATCCATAATAATAGCAACATGTTCAGGTATATTATGTAAATCTAAATCATTAAATTGATTATTTTCACTCTTGTTATTATTTCTAAGCTTTTTAAACATGGTCTTTCCTCCGAGCCTGATCATCTCTGTAATATAGTATAGGTTGTTTAAACAATCATCTACCATTTTATCATACTCATTTATAGCATTGAATAAGCAAATAAAAAAACTGTACCAAAGTCTTACTTGGTACAGTTTAGACTAGAATGAAAATAGCATCATTTTGTCTTTCAATTTCATCTCCAGATGTATTGTATCTGGCAAGATGAAACTATCGCATTAAAGTTTAATTACACTGACATAATGTCTTTTTCTTTATCATCTACTAATTGATCAATTTCTTTAATTGAATTATCAGTAGCTTTTTGAACATCGTCTGTTTGACTTCTTAAATCGTCTTCAGTAATGTCACCATTTTTTTCATCTTTTTTGATTTGGTCGTTTACGTCACGACGGATGTTTCTTATAGAAACTTTTGCGTCTTCACCGATTTTTTTAACTTCTTTAACTAATTCTTTACGACGTTCTTCAGTTAAAGCAGGTACAGAAATACGAATTACTTCACCGTCACTAGTTGGATTAACACCAAGGTTAGCAGCGTTTATAGCTTTTTCGATATCAGCAACAGATGATTTATCATATGGTGAAATAACAAGTAATCTTGCTTCAGGAACATTAATACTTGCTAATTGTTGCACTGGCGTTGGTGCACCATAGTAATCTACATTTACACCATTTAATAAATTAGAATTGGCTCTTCCTGCACTAATATTAGCTAATTCTTTAGATAAACTATCGATTGATTTTTGCATTCTTGATTTAGTATCTTTAATAATGTCACTCATTTTTTACACCTCGTATTATTTTGTAATTAATGTACCAATTTTATCGCCCATAACAGCACGTTTAATGTTGCCTTCTTCCATAATTGAGAACACATTTAATGGAATATTATTATCCATACAGAATGATGATGCTGTTGAGTCCATAACTTGTAATCCTTCTTGTAACATTTGAATATGTGTTAAATGTTCATATTTAACTGCATTTTTATCTACTTTAGGGTCAGCTGAATATACGCCATCAACATTATTTTTACCCATTAAAATGACATCAGCTTCGACTTCAGCTGCACGTAAAGCTGCTGTAGTATCCGTAGAGAAATAAGGATTTCCAATTCCAGCCGCAAAGATAACAACACGTTTCTTCTCTAAGTGACGAATAGCACGACGACGAATATATGGTTCTGCAACTTGTTTCATTTCGATTGAAGTTAATACTCGAGTATCGCAATCTAATTGTTCAAGGCTATCTTGTAAAGCTAAAGCGTTCATAACTGTAGCTAACATGCCCATATAGTCAGCAGTACCGCGATCCATACCTAAATCGCTTCCTGTTTTACCTCTCCAAATATTACCGCCACCAACGATGACAGCAATTTCACAATCCATTTTTGCTACTTCAGCAACTTGTTTAGCTACACTTTTAATGATCATTGGATTTATACCAAAACCTTTGTCACCTGCAAGTGCTTCACCACTAAGTTTTAAGACTACACGTTTATATTTTGAAGTTTGAGCCATTTTCTTATCCTCTCTATAGTAGAAATATGTAAAAGTATATAAGTAAAGAAGACACGGATGTCTTCTCTAAAGCAAAGTATCTACTTCACTTTGAGAAAACCTTTCAGGTGTCTTCTTTCTTGTTAACAATATGACTAATTATTTCATTTGTCCTTTAACTTCATCTGCGAAGTTTTCTTCACGTTTTTCCATACCTTCGCCTACTTCATAACGTACGAAGTCAACAAGTTTACCACCTTTAGATTTTAAGAAAGCTTCAACTGTTTCGTCTGGGTTTTTAACGAAGTTTTGGTCAACAGCACAAATTTCTTGTAAATATTTACGTAAACGACCTTCAACCATTTTTTCAACGATGTTTTCTGGTTTACCTTCGTTTAATGCTTGTTGTTTAAGTACTTCTTTTTCATGGCTAATTTCATCTTCGCTTACTTGATCAGATGAAACGTATTTAGGGTTGATTGCAGCGATATGCATAGCAACATCTTTAGCTGCTTCTTCGTCAGTAGTACCTTCAACAACTGTTAATACACCGATACGTCCACCCATGTGTAAATAAGCACCAAAAGCATCGTTATCAGTTTTAGTTCTAACTGAGAAACGACGGATACTTAATTTTTCTCCAATTGTAGAAATAGCTTCTTTCATTTTTTCGTCAACAGTTTTACCGTCTTCAAATTTAGTTTCCATTAATGCATCAACTGATTCTGCTTTAGTAGCAAGAACTTGGTTAGCAATTTCTTTAACTAAATTTTGGAAACCTTCGTTACGAGCAACGAAGTCTGTTTCTGAGTTGATTTCAACGATAGCTGCTTCGTTACCATTGATTTCAACATGTACAAGACCTTCTGCAGCGATACGATCAGCTTTTTTAGCTGCTTTAGCAATACCTTTTTCACGTAAGTAGTCGATCGCTTTATCCATATCACCATCAGTTTCAGTTAGCGCTTTTTTACAGTCCATCATACCAGCGCCAGTTTTTTCACGTAATTCTTTTACAAGTTTAGCTGAAATTGCCATTAATTATTCCTCCAGTATATATAATTCTATTATAGATATATCTAAATTCTACCATTATTGTTAGTAAAATTTCCAATACTCTATACTTTATTTTTATTTTTTAAAAAAAGGTGATAAGCATTAGTATCTTATCACCCATTTAAACTATAACTTAGTTTGATTCAACAGAAGTGTTTTCTTCAGTTGTTTCTGCTTTGTCAGATTCTTCTTTATCATCTAAATTGATGTTTTGTTCTGCAGCTACTTCTTCGTTTGATACACCTTGTTGACCTTCTAAAACAGCGTCTGCCATTTTACCAGTTAATAATTTAACGGCACGGATAGCATCGTCGTTTGCTGGGATTACATAATCAATTTCATCTGGGTCACAGTTAGTGTCAACAATACCCACGATTGGAATATTTAATTTACGTGCTTCAGCAATTGCGTTGCGCTCTTTACGAGGATCAACTACGAATAATGCTTGAGGCATAGTTTTCATATCACGAATACCGCCTAAGAATTTAATTAAACGGTCGTATTCTTTTTTAAGTTCAACAACTTCTTTTTTAGGTAATACTTCGAATAATCCGTCTTCTTCCATTTTTTCAATTTCAGAAATACGTTTGATTCGTTTTGAGATTGTTTTGTAGTTAGTTAAGATTCCACCTAACCATCTTTGGTTAACGTAGAATTGTCCAGCACGTTCTGCTTCAGCTTTAACTGATTCTTGTGCTTGTTTTTTAGTACCTACTAATAAGACTTTACCGCCATCTTCAGATACTTGTTTAATAAAGTTGTATGCTTCTTCAACTTTTTTCACTGTTTTTTGTAAGTCAATGATATAAATACCATTTCTTTCAGTGAAGATATATTTTTTCATTTTTGGGTTCCAACGACGTGTTTGGTGGCCGAAGTGAACACCAGCTTCTAACAATTGTTTCATTGATATAACTGCCATTATAAATTCCTCCTATTGGTTAATTACCTCCATAACAAACTCATATAAAGACAATAATTAAATATTGCACCCTCTATATTTACATTTATTATGTGCGTATTGGCTTCATAGCCGAAAATAAATATATCATAATTTGATGTTTAATGCAATGGCTTTCTACTGATTAGTTGAATGTAATTGAGCAACTTTTAATCTCTTAATTAATGTTAAAATCACAATCAAAAAACAACTGAGTAGATAACATAAAAAAGGTTCAGGTATAAAAGTACACTACCCAAACCTAAATTGATTTATTATTTATTTCGCTCTAATTCGTCTAAGAATTTTTCTTTTTTAACTTTTATAAATGTACCCTTCATACCTAGTGAACGTGACTCAATAACACCAGCACTTTCAAGTTTACGTAAAGCATTAACAATTACTGAACGAGTAATACCAACTCTATCAGCTACTTTAGATGCGATTAGTAATCCTTCGTTACCACCTAATTCATCAAAGATGTGTTCAATAGCTTCTTTTTCAGAATATGATAATGAATTAATCGCCATAGTAATTGAAGCTTTATCGCGTGCTTCTTTTTCTACTTCATTGTGTTTTTCACGTAAAATTTCCATTCCGATAACAGTAGCTGCATATTCACCTAAAACTAAATCGTTTTCGTTGAAATCGTCTTGTACTCTTCCTAAAACTAAGGTACCTAATCTTTCTCCTCCACCTAGTATAGGGAAAATAGTTGTTTTACTATTAATAAATACTTCTCTATTTTCTGGAGGGAATACAGTTAAAACATTATCAATATCAATATTTGATTGTGTTTCTTTTACGTCCATTAATTGATCAGTGTATTCTGCAGGGATGTGTCTATCTTCAAGCATGTGAATGATACGATCACTTTTAAGTAATTCGTTTAAACTTGATCCTAAAATTTTACCTCTTCTCGACACGATGAATACATTTGTAACTGTAACGCTACTAATTGTTTGGGCTACGTCCTTAAAATCTACTGCGATGCCTTTGTGTTTCTGTAATAAAGTGTTTAACTCTCTTGTTTTAGATAATAAGCTCATAATTTTTCTCCTTCTTTGTATATTTATAGAATAAATGCACTTAAATCTTTATTTGTTGAGATTGATTTTAATTTATCGTCTACATATTGCGGTGTAATATCAACTACAGCATTTGGCATGCTTGGTGCCTCAAATGATAAATCCTCTAACATTTTTTCTAATATTGTGTGTAATCTACGAGCACCAATATTATCTGTATCTTGGTTAACTTGATATGCGATTTCAGCTAATCGAGTAATAGCTTCGTCAGAGAAATTAACAGTTACTTCTTCTGTTTCAAGTAATGCTTCATATTGTTTAACTAGTGATAATTTAGGTTCTTTAAGAATTCTTACGAAGTCTTCGACTGATAGACTATCAAGTTCTACTCTAATTGGGAATCTACCTTGAAGTTCTGGAATTAAATCACTAGGCTTAGAAACATGGAATGCACCAGCGCCAATAAATAGCATGTGTTCAGTATTTACAGTACCATATTTAGTTTGAATCATGCTACCTTCAAGGATTGGTAAGATATCTCTTTGGACACCTTGTCTTGAAACATCTTGTCCGCTATTTTGATTATTTGTTGCCACTTTATCAATTTCATCAATAAAGATAATACCCATTTGTTCTGCTAATTCTAATGCTTCTTGGTTTGCAGTTTCTTGATCAATTAACTCATCAGCAAAATCATCTGCTAATATTTTACGTGCTGTTTTAACTGGTACTTCACGTTCAACTTTCTTCTTAGGCATAAGTTGATTCATCATATCTTGCATTTGTTGATTTTGATTCGTTCCTAACATGCCTAATGCACCAGGATCTTGTTCAACTTTAATACGTACTTTTTCTTCTTCTAACTTACCTTCTTGAAGTTGTTGTTTGATTTCAGAACGTTTTGTTTTAATCTCTTCTGTTGGTGGTTCTTCCTCTTCTTCATTGTTCTGATTAAAATTAGGAATAGCACCACCAAAAAGTGATTCTAACGGATTGTTTCCTTGAGAAGCTTTTTTCTTCATACTTGGAACTAACAATTTAACTAGTTTGTCATTGGCTTTTTGAGTTGCTTCATCTTTAACCAATTCTTTCTTTTCATCTTTGACTAAACGAACGGATACATCTACTAAGTCTCTTACCATGCTTTCTACGTCTCGTCCTACATAACCTACTTCAGTAAATTTAGTTGCCTCTACTTTAATGAATGGCGCACCAACTATTTTAGCCATTCTACGAGCTATTTCAGTTTTACCAACACCTGTTGGTCCAATCATTAAAATATTTTTAGGTGCAATTTCTTGTTTAGATTCTTCATCTAATAAACTTCTTCTGTATCTATTTCGTAGAGCAATGGCTACTTTTCTCTTTGCATCATCTTGCCCGACAATATATTCATTTAATCGAGATACAATATCTTTCGGTGTTAATTTAATACCATTTGTATCCATAAATGCTTTACCTCCATATATCATAAATTACTTGAAATTAGTGTTATTTAATTTATATACAAATCAATTTGCTCGAATGATTAAATATATTTATAATGTTTCAACTATAATATTATCATTTGTGAATACACAAATGTCAGATGCAACCTTCAAACTTTCATATGCCATTTCTTCAGCAGACATATGAGTTGCATGTCTCTTAAGTGCTCTACCTGCACTTAATGCGTAATTCCCACCTGAACCAATGGCGATTAAATCATCATCAGGTGCTATAACTTCTCCTGTACCACTTACAACTAAAATAGCATCTTTATCCATAACAATTAGCATTGCCTCAAGTTGACGTAGTTGTTTATCTCCTCGCCATTCTTGCGCAAGTTCAACAGCAGCTCTTTCAAGATTTCCGCTAAATTGTTGTAATTTAGTTTCGAATTTTTCAAAAAGTGTAAATGCATCGGCAACACTACCTGCAAAGCCTGCAAGCACTTTACCATCATATAAACGTCTCACTTTTCTAGCTGTTTGTTTCATAATGACTTGTTGGCCTAATGTGACCTGTCCATCTCCTGCCATTGCAGCACCGCCATTATGTCTAACAGCATATATCGTTGTTGCATGTAATGAATTATCCATAAATCATTCTCCTTTTTTTGCTCGAGGGTGTGCATTGAGATAAACTTTTCTCAATTGTTGATTCGATACGTGCGTATATTTACCAGTTGTTGATAAATTAACGTGACCTAATAAAGATTGTACTGTTCTTAAATCAGCGCCTTGATTAAGTAGATGAGTTGCAAACGTGTGTCTTAACTTATGCGGATGAATATTTGTAACACCTGACGTACGTTTGACCACATCATTAAGTACATATCTTACGCCTCTTTCTGTAATAGGCTGACCCTGCATATTAACGATTAAATAATCATGATCAACATTTTTTAAAGGTTTGAATTCCTCTAAATACCGTTCGATACTTTGTTTACAAAATTCTCCAAAAGGTATAAATCTTTCTTTATTACCTTTACCTAATACTTTGACACCAGGTAAATTCATATCTAAGTCATTTCTTTTTATATTCACTAACTCAGAAACGCGAATTCCCGTGGCATATAGTAATTCAAGTATGAGTTTATCTCTCATGCCCTTTTTATTGTCAGTATCAACTGTTTTAAATAATGCTTCCATCTCTTCTTCATAAAAAAATTGAGGAAGATATTGTTCTTTCTTGGGATGAACAAGTTGAACAAAAGGATTAACGACCGTCTCATCTTGCGTCATCCAATATTCATAAAAAGTACGTAACGTAGAAATTTTACGTGAAACTGTAGTTCTTTTCAAATTTTTCGAATATAAAAAACTTAAATAATTTCTTGCATCTTTATATTCAAAATCATTTAAATCTAAACACTCTTGATCTAAAAAGTGATTAAATTGCACTATATCGTCATGATAAGACTTTAGTGTATGATCTGAAAAATTCCGTTCAACTTTTAACATATAGAGAAACGCTTTTTGAATATCATTCAATAAATTTCGCCTCCATCATATTGAATTGTAGCATATTCATGGTAGGGCTTACAGTGATTTGATATTCAATTCAAAATCTTTCGAGAATTGTAACACTATATCTTTATAAGCAGTAACCAACAAAAAACTAGATAGCATTTGCCACCTAGTTCATGTACTTGAAAATTATAAAGTTTTTTTATAATTCTCAAGATATTCTAAAGCACGATTCGCTTGAGTTTCATATCTTTCTTTTTTATCTTTAATACGTTTTTCTAATGATGGTAATAATCCAAAATTAGCGTTCATCGGTTGGAAGTTCTTTTCATTCTTGGCATGAGAAATGTAATATGCCATACTACCAATCATTGTTTCTCTTGGGAAAATGACTTCACCTTTATTTAATAATTTATGTGCCAAGTTAATACCTGAGACTAAACCACTTGCAGCACTTTCAACATATCCTTCTACACCTGTCATTTGACCAGCAAAGTAAATGTTGTCATGTCCAATTAATTCATATTTTTCATTTAAAACATCTGGAGAGTTGATAAATGTGTTTCTGTGCATCACACCGTATCTAACGATATCTACGTTTTCTAAACCAGGAATTAACTTAATAACTTCTTTTTGTGCTCCCCATTTTAAATGTGTTTGGAATCCAACAATATTGTAAAGTGTGCCAGCAGCATCATCTTGTCTTAATTGCACTACTGCGAACGGTCTTTTTCCTGTTTTAGGATCTTCTAATCCAACAGGTTTCATTGGTCCAAATAACAACGTTTTACGACCACGTTCTGCCATAACTTCAAATGGCATACAACCTTCAAAGTATTTTTCTTTTTCAAATTCATTTACAGGAGCTACTTCCGCTTCTAAAACAGCGTTATAAAAACGATCAAACTCTTCTTCAGTCATAGGACAATTTAGATAAGCAGCCTCACCTTTGTCATATCTTGATTTTAAATATACTTTATCCATATCTATACTATCTTTTTCAATGATAGGTGCTGCAGCATCATAGAAATATAGTTGGTCTTTACCAGTAATGTCTACGATTTCTTTAGCTAAGTTTTCAGTTGTAAGTGGTCCAGTAGCTATTATTGTATAACCCTCTGGAATACTATGCACTTCTTGATTTAGCACTGTTACATTAGGATGATTTCTAAGTGTATCTGTAATATAACCTGCAAAATCATGTCTATCTACTGCAAGTGCACCACCAGCTGGAACTCTTGCTTTATCTGCTGCTTGAATAATAAGTGAATCCAAGCGTCGCATTTCTTCTTTTAAAACACCTACAGCATTTGTAAGTGCATTACCTCTTAACGAGTTTGAACATACAAGTTCAGCAAATTTGTCAGTGTGATGTGCAGGTGTCTGCTTAACTGGACGCATTTCTATTAAATTTACTTTAATTCCTCTTTCTGCTAATTGGTAGGCAGCTTCAGAACCAGCTAAACCTGCACCAACTACATTGACTGTTTCTGTCATGTTATTGCCTCCTGCTATTCTCATTTATATAAAATTCTAACGAGTAATTTTATTAATAAAACTATAAAAATAGCTCTCGCAATGTAATGCGTAGCTATTTTTATATAGATATCTATTTTTGTACTTCTTCTTTATAATCACAATTTGAACAAGTTACTTGGCTGCTTCTGCCTTTTTTCTTTTCAACTAAGTAATGATTACATTTTGGACAGTCTCTACCGATTGGTTTATCCCATGAAATAAATTCGCATTCTGGATAATTTGAACAACCATAGAAAATTCTGTTCTTCTTAGATTTACGTTCTACAACATCGCCATCTTTACAAGTTGGGCATTTCACGCCAATTGTTTTAACGATGGCTTTCGTATTACGACAATCTGGAAAATTAGAGCAAGCCATAAATTTACCGTAGCGACCCATTTTGATAACCATCGGAGAGCCACATACTTCACAATCTTCACCTGCAGGTTCGTCTTTGATTTCTATTTTTTCCATTTCTTCTTCGGCACGTTCAACGTCCTGTTTGAAACTATTATAAAAATCTCCAACTACTTTTCTCCAATTTGTGTCGCCTTCAGCGATTTTATCAAGAAGTGTTTCCATATTTACAGTAAATTCAACGTCAATGATTTCAGGGAAGTATTCTTTAACTTGTTCATAAACAATTTCCCCTAATTCAGTTGGCATGAATCGTTTACTATCTAATTTGACGTAATTACGTTTTTGAATTGTGTCAATTGTTGGTGCATAAGTTGATGGTCGACCAATTTTTAATTCTTCTAATGTTTTAACTAGTCTAGCCTCTGTAAATCTTGGTGGTGGTTGAGTAAAGTGTTGTGCAGGTTCAATTTGAGTGGCAGTTACTTTATCTCCCTGTTCTAATTTAGGTAATTTATTTTCTTTTTCACTATCTTGGTCATCTTTAGTTTCAACATATAATGTCATGAAACCTTTAAACTTAATTGTTTGACCATTAGCTCTAAATTTAATGTCATTTTGTGTTACATCTAAAGCGATAGTATCTAAAATTGCTGGAGCCATTTGACTTGCAACAAAACGTTCCCAAATCAATTTATATAAACGATGTTGATCACGAGTTAAGAATGGTTTCATATCATCAGGTGTTCTTAAAGTACTTGATGGTCTGATAGCTTCATGGGCATCTTGATCCCCTTGTTTACCAGTTGCTTTTCTTTTAGAAACATATTCGTTTCCGTATTTATCAATTATATAATTTTTAGCTTCAGACTTTGCTTGGTCTGAGATACGAGTTGAATCGGTACGCATATATGTTATTAGACCAACTGTACCTTGTTTCTTTAAATCAATACCTTCATAAAGCTGTTGTGCAACCATCATTGTTTTACGAGCTTTAAAATTGAGTTTACGCGCTGCCTCTTGTTGTAATGTTGATGTTGTAAATGGATTAGCTGGATTACGTGTTTTTTCTTTCTTATTCACGTTAGTGATTTCAAATTCGTCACCATCTAATGCAGCAGTGATTTTTTCAACATCATCTTTTTTATTTAGTTTATAAGGTTTGTTTTTATAATGAAGAAATTTAGCTGTGAATTTAGATTTTTTATATCTAAATTCTCCTTCTATTGTCCAATATTCTTCAGGTTTGAAGTTTCTAATTTCATTTTCTCTATCAATAACAAGTTTCAATGCTACAGATTGTACACGTCCTGCAGATAGACCTTTTTTAACTTTCTTCCATAATACAGGAGAAATATTATAACCAACTAATCTATCAAGTATACGACGTGCTTGTTGCGCATCAACTAGATCCATCTCAATACCTCTTGGGTGTTTGAAACTATCTTTTACAGCATCTTTTGTTATTTCATTAAATACTACTCTGTTTTCTTTTGAATCTTCTAATTCTAATATTTTTGATAAATGCCAAGCAATTGCTTCACCTTCGCGGTCAGGGTCACTAGCCAGGAAAACTTTTTTAGCTTTCTTAGCATGTTTCTTTAATTCTTTAACTACGGGACCTTTACCACGTATTGTTATATATTTGGGTTCATAGTTATCTTCAGTGTCCACGCCCATTTGACTTCTAGGTAAATCACGAACGTGTCCCATTGAAGCGATAACTTTATATCTTTTTCCTAAATACTTTTCAATGGTTTTAGCTTTTGCAGGCGATTCAACTATGACTAAATTATCTGCCAAAGTGATTTCCCCCTTGCTAATCTAATTACTAAAGATAAATGATAAACGGTCAATTTTGTTTTTGTCAATGTTTTAATATTTTATGACGCATTTTGTTATATTTTTTAATTAACTATTTGTCTTTTTCTTTAATGATTTTAATCCATTTTATTACAGTCTAATTGCTTAATATACACTATATTCTTAAATTGAATAGTCTTGTAAGATATCATGTTCATTCACAACAATCGTTGCGCCTTCTTGATGCAATAATAAATTCCCTTTTGTTGAGGTATCAAATATTTTTCCTGGTAATACATAGACATTTCGATTTTGTTCAAGTGCACAATCTATAGTAATACGACTTCCACTTCTTTCATTAGCTTCTGTTAATAAAACACCTTTTGATAAACCACTAATCAATCTGTTCCTTGCAGGAAATTTATATTTCGCTATTGGAGAAAATGGTGGATATTCGCTAATAACAATACCTTGTTCTTCAATTTTCTTTCTAAGTGAAAAAGTAGATTTTGGATAATGATGTGTATGTCCATAACCTAATACAGCAATTGTAGGCAAATAGGCATTCAATGCTTGTTGATGTGCCTCACTATCTGCTCCTGCAGCAAGACCAGATACAATTGTAAGTTGAGCCCTTTTAAATGAAGGAAAAAGATAATTAAGTGCTTGGCTTGTATAGTTTGTACACTTTCTAGCACCAACTATAGCTAAAGTTTTATCGTTTTTTAAAATGTCTTTATTACCCTTATAAAATAAGACAAAAGGATAATCATATATTTCTTTTAATAAATAGGGATAATCTTTATCAAAATAGGTGATATAGTTGATATCTAATTGTCGAAGAACTTTCATAATTTCATTATATTGAAATTGTTTGTAGTCAAGGAACTTAGGCAATAATCGTGGCTGGTATTGAGTAATCCAACAATGTAATAACGATTCTTGTTCATAATCATTAACATGAAAGAGCTGTGGATAATATTGGTTGAGTTGATGTATTTGTGAAGTAGTAAACTGAGCCCAGTATAATTTAAGTAAAAAATGTTTGTTCAAAATCATTGCTCCTTTAATTAAATTATACACAGAAACAACTTGCTTTTGTGTTACAGTTCATAAACATATAAATGGAAAATGTAATTCAATTTTAAGAAGTAAAATGATAACGTGACATTTCATTTTCAAGCTATATTGTGGCTGTATATTTCTATATAAATAACGACACACAAATAAAAAGCTTAGATGCCTTTAAAGCACCTAAGCTAGTTAATCAATTAAAATTATTTAATAGTTAATAATTCTTCGTAAATGCCTGCTTCTTTTGCTGCTTCGATTAAAGTTGTACCGATTTCTGAAGGTGTATCTGCAGTGTGTACACCACAGCTGTTAAGTGTTTTAATTTTTTCTTCAGCAGTACCTTTACCACCAGAAATAATCGCACCAGCATGGCCCATACGTTTTCCTGGAGGTGCTGTTTGACCACCAATGAATCCAACTACAGGTTTATCCATATTTTCTTTAATCCATTGAGCTGCTTCTTCTTCAGCTGTACCACCGATTTCACCAATCATTACTACAGCTTTAGTTTCAGGATCTTCATTGAAAGCTTTTAAAACATCGATGAAGTTAGTACCGTTAACTGGGTCGCCGCCAATACCTACAGCAGTTGTTTGACCAATACCTTCTTCAGTTAATTGGTGAACTGCTTCATAAGTTAATGTACCTGAACGAGATACAACACCTACGTGACCTTTTTTGTGAATGTAACCTGGCATAATACCAATTTTACATTCATCCGCTGTAATTACTCCTGGACAGTTTGGTCCTACTAAACGTGTTTTTCTACCTTGTAAATAACGTTTAACTTTAACCATGTCTACAACAGGAATATGTTCAGTAATACAAATCACCATATCTAAATCAGCATCTGCTGCTTCTAAAATTGAATCTGCAGCAAATGGTGCTGGAACGTATACTACTGATACGTTTGCTCCAGTTTCTTGTTTAGCTTCTTCAACAGTATTGAATACTGGAACACCTTCTACTACTTGTCCACCTTTACCAGGTGTTACCCCTGCGACAATTTGTGTTCCATAATCTAACATTTGTTTCGTATGGAAAAGGGCAGTAGACCCTGTAATACCTTGTACCATTACTTTTGTATTTTTATCTATAAATACACTCATCTTAGTGTTCCCATCCTTTCCTTATGATTCTTTAACAAGTTTAACAATTTTTTGAGCGCCGTCAGCCATAGTTGATGCCGGCTCAATTGCTAAACCTGAATCATTTAAGATTTCTTTACCGCGTTCTACGTTAGTACCTTCTAATCGTACTACAAGTGGTAAAGTTAACTCTACTTCTTTAACTGCTGCAACGATACCTTCAGCGATAACATCACATTTCATAATTCCACCGAAGATATTTACAAAAATACCTTTAACATTTTCGTCACCTAAAATGATTTTGAATGCTTCAGTAACTTTTTCTTTAGTAGCGCCACCACCACAGTCTAAGAAGTTAGCTGGATTTCCACCAAAATGATTGATTGTATCCATAGTAGCCATGGCAAGTCCTGCACCATTAACCATACAACCAATATCACCATCTAATGCAATATATGATAAATCATATTTAGATGCTTCGATTTCTTTTGGATCTTCTTCTTCTAAATCTCTTAATTCCATAATGTCTTTATGTCTGAATAAAGCATTGTCATCGAAGTTTAATTTAGCATCTAATGCTAAAACTTCACCGTCACCAGTTGTTACTAGTGGGTTAATTTCAACGATTGAACAATCTTTTTCAATAAATACATTGTAAAGTGACATTAAAAATTTAGCAGCTTTACCAATTGATTCTTTAGGAATATTGATATTGAAAGCAATTCTACGTGCTTGATAAGGTGATAATCCTACAACAGGATCAATTGTTTCTTTAAAGATTTTTTCAGGAGTTTTAGCAGCTACTTCTTCAATTTCAGTACCGCCTTCTTCTGATGCCATTAAAGTAACACTATCAGTAGCACGATCAATTACAAATCCTACATAATATTCTTTTTGAATGTCGCAACCTTGTTCGATATATAAGCGTTTAACTTCTTTACCTTCAGGTCCTGTTTGATGTGTAACTAATTGTTTACCTAATAATTCATTAGCGTAAGTTTCAACTTCAGATAGTGATTTAGCAATTTTTACACCGCCTGCTTTACCTCTACCCCCAGCGTGTATTTGTGCTTTAACCACGTATACATCTGAATCTAATTCTTTCGCTTTTTCCACCGCTTCTTCAGCAGTAAATGCTACTCGTCCTTCTGGAACGGCTACGCCCATTGAACGAAATATTTCTTTACCTTGATACTCGTGGATATTCATCTTCCATCCTCCTGTTTCTTAGGTTAAGTTCCTTTTCAATTATAAAAAATGAAAGCGTTATTGTAAACTGATACCACTCTTTTTTTGCAATTAATTTAAAATTCAAACTATTATTTGATTGATTTAATAGGTTCAAACGTTTTTCGATGTTCTTTTATAACGCCATATTCTTCTATACCCTTAAGGTGTTCTTTAGTACCATAACCAACGTTATTTTCAAATCCATATCCTGGAAATTGCTCAGCTAATTCTTTCATATAGTTATCTCGATGTTCTTTAGCCATAATACTTGCTGCTGCAATTGATACACTTTTAGCATCACCTTTAATAATAGACGTCTGGTTAATTTCGTTATCTAATTTCATCGCATCAATTAATAAATGTGTGGGTTTTAATTTTAAATTGTCTATTGCGCGTTGCATGGCGATTTGTGTCGCTTTATATATATTGAATTGATCAATTTCTTCTGCTGTTGCAACACCATAAGCGTATTCAGTAACACCATCTATTAATTGTTGGTTTAATTTTGCTCTATTTTTAGCAGATACCTTTTTAGAGTCATTAAGGCCTAGATAATTATGGTCATTATTCAAAATCACTGCACAAGCTACAACTGGTCCAGCAAGTGGACCCCTTCCCACTTCATCGATGCCACAAATAACTTCGTCGGCATTATTTGCTAACAATTCATTTTCATAGAAAGTCATCTCATGATATTGTTCTATGAGTTGTAATTCTTTTTCTAATTGCTTTTTACGACTAGCAATTGCTTGCTGTACACCTTTTCGATTATCCAAATTAGCTTCATGTTGTTCTAGTTCTTCAATCGTATCAATTTGTTCAAGCAACTGCTTCATTTCTTTAATCGTTTTAGACATGTTCAATGTCACTCTTCATTTCTTTAAATATATCAAAGCAATATGTGCCGATTTTAGCATTTCTAATTTCATAAATAATTAACTCAATAACCGCTTCATAATCCACTTCATTACCCTTTTGTAATAAACCTCTTCGACGCCCAATTGCATCAAACCACTCTAATATTTCTGCATCTTCATCCACTTCAATATTGTAATGTGATTTTAAACCAACTAAATCTTTTTTAATCATAAATTGAAGTCCATAAATAGCTACTTCATCTAAGTGAACGATGCTATCTTTAATTGCACCAGTTAGACTTAGTTTCTTCCCTACTTCTTCATCTTCGAATTTTGGCCATAAAATTCCGGGTGTATCTAATAATTGTAACGAGTTTCCTACTTTAATCCATTGTTGTTGTTTCGTAACTCCAGGTTTATTACCAGTTTGAGCAATGCTTCGGTTCGCTAGTTTATTAATTAGCGTTGACTTACCTACATTAGGAATACCAACTATCATGGCACGTATTGCTCTAGGTCTTAATCCTTTTGCTTTTTCTCGATCGAACTTTTCTTTCGTCGCTTGTATTGCTGCTTTTTCAACATCTTTTAAATTTTTACCATGTTTAGCGTCGACAGCTACTGGATAGTAACCTTTATTTTCAAAGAATTGTTCCCATTTTTCCAATTCCTTTAAGTTAGTCATGTCTTTTTTATTTAAAATAACTACTCTTGGTTTTTGTTTTATTACTTCATCAATCATTGGGTTTCTTGAACTATAAGGAATACGTGCATCTACAAGTTCAAATACAACGTCTACTTTCTTTAATTGTTCGCTTACTTCCCTTTTAGCTTTGGCCATGTGGCCAGGATACCATTGTATTGTCATTGTCATCACCTTTCATCAATACTTTTCATCTTTTACATTGTATAAATTATACTCTAACATCTTCTCATAAACTAGGTTTAGTTTAACATGCGAACTATAATAACTTGTTTTTAAATATTTTAGCGATTCTATACTTTAAGATTCTGTAAAATAGTTTAAATTAAAGTATAAATACTTTTCATCGTCATTACTATCCCCTACAATTTGGGAATAGTCATAAAAAATTATAATCAAGATAAATATATGGAGTAGGAGTCAGTCATGAAAAAATTTCTCAAATACTCACTTATTTTCTTCTTTCTATCATTAATTGGTCATAGTTATGTTATTTATAAATTCTATCATGACGGCATACTATTTACTGGCCCTAATGATGGTATGGAACAAATGGTACCTATCCAGATGTACTTATTTAATCAATGGAGTCATGGTAATTGGTTTTATTCATCTGACTTTGGAATAGGTGGAGATTTCTTTACAGATTTAAGTTATTACTTTTCAACCAATATTATATTCATTATCAATGTTTTAGTAATTATGCTATTAAAGCTATTCATACATATTGATACTACACAATTATTATTTTGGATGAACAATGCGCTTATCGTTTCAATTTTCAAAGCAAGTTTAGCGCTTTATTGTACATATTTATATGCAAAGCACTTAACAAAAAATCACATCATTAGCTTGTTAATGGCATTTTTATTTGTAATTTCACCTTTGTATTTCAGATTTACAGTATACTGGCCGTTTTTCAGTGATGTGTTTATTTGGTTGCCATTATTGTTATATTCGATTGAACGATTTTTTAAAACTAAAAAAATAGGTTTATTCATAACATCAATGACATTGATATTAATTAATAATTTTTACTTTGCTTATTACTTACTCATTATCGGTGCAGGATATATTATCATTCGAATCTTGTTTAAACATGACAATGATAAAGTTTCACGTAAACAGGCATTTTTGATTTTCATCCTCAGTGAGATTTTATCTTTAGGGAATAGCTTATTTATTTTCTATCATAGTGTGCAAGGTTATTTAGGTAATCGACGTATTCCATTTACAGGAAAAGTGCCTCGTTTTGAACATCTAGATGCAAATACAAATTTATTTTTTGATAATTATCTTATTGTCATTTTATTTATTACGATTCAAGCTATTTTATCCTTTAAATTATATAAACATTTTTATTATCGTTTATTTGCTATTCTAACTTTTGTATTTATTTTATTTAATTTTGTACCGTTTATAGACCAGTTATTTAATGGATTCTCTGCCCCACAAAAAAGATGGCATTTTATCATTGCATTTAATTCAGCTATGTTAATAGGACTTTATGTTAAATATTTTAAAACTGTAAAAATTAAATCTTATCTTCTAACAAATATTATTGCGCAAAGCGTCATATTTATAAGTGCCTTCGCCTATCATACTTATGTTGCTTGGATGATATTTGTACCTATAGTTTCTCTTATAGGATTGTTGATTTTAGTACTCAATGATAAAACAAGCCGTATTAAATTATCATATTTATATATTGTTGCTATAGCTTTATTAAATATCATGGTGTCATTTGTATTTATTAAAAATCAAATTTATTTTGAAGATCATAAGGATAGAGCTAATACGTTCTACTTAAATTCAAATATGTATAGTTCAGATTTACAAAGATCACTAGTTAATCAAATGAAATCATCTAAACGTGAGGATGAGCGTATCGATTGGAGAGTTAATGAGCAAGATAATACACCTATGTATCAAAATTTCAAAGGATTGAGCCTATATTCAAGCATTTTTCATCATAATATTCTAGATGATTATTATGATGATTTAAAAATTAACTTAGCAGAGGAATCATTAAGTAGGTATCAATCTACAAATGGTAGACAAAATATAGCTAGTCTTTTCTCAATTCGTTATCTCATGTTGAAAGAATATCAAGATAATGTCCCAAGTTACTTTAAAAAGGTTAAAAAAGCAGGTCAATATTCAATTTATGAAAACACACTAAATCTGCCTTCAGTTAAAGTTACAGATAACGTTTTTAATGAAAAGTCTTTAAAAACACCAATTGACCGTGAACATGCCATGTTAGATGGTGTTGTTTTAAATAAAAAAGGACAAAACTATCATAAAAAAGCAGATAATTTACTAAACAGAGTGAAAATTTCAAGCGACAATATTTCTAAATTAAAGCATCATAATATTAAAGTTACTCAAAATACAGGACATATTAAACTTCATATCCCTAAAAAATTAAGAACTCAATATACTGATTTTTACTTAACGATGAAGATCAAAAGAGGTGTTCCAGATAGCAATTATACGGTCAACGTAAATCAATATAATAACAATCGTCTATATAACGATTCTGTATACCGCACAGGTGTAGATACCCAATTATACCGTGCTCAACCAGATAAAAATGGCGATATCACGATTCAATTATCTCCTAAAGGTACATTTAACTTACAATTATTAAACCTAAATGGTGAAAATTATGATACGCTCAAAAAAGCAAAGCAACATGCAAATTTTAAAATGAATTATCAGGACATTAAAAATGGTGTGAAAGTCAATTTAGATCAGCATAATAAAGGTATTGCGACCATCAATATTCCTTATAGAAAAGGTATGAAAGCTTTCGTAGATGGTGAAAAAACAGAAGTCTATAAAGCTAATGGCATGATGACAGGAGTTCCAGTAAATAAAAATGACAAAACGATCATCATTAAATATCAACCACCTTTATGGAATACAATGATTTTTATATCAATAATTAGTATGATTGTAAGTTTGATATTTATTAAATATTTAAAATCTATAAAGAGAAAGAAGAGAAAGCATAATGTATAAAAAGATCACTTCCAATCCTTATTCATTTCTATTATTAATTATCATTGCAAGTGCTATTTTATCACTATGCATTTATCTCCCTTTCATTTATCTTTTTATTACTAAAGGAACAGTGTTTAGTGGTAATGGAGATGGATTCAGACAAATGATGCCATTTCAAATGTATTTATATGAACATTTCTCTACTTTCAAAGGATTCTATGATGAATCCTTTGGTTTAGGTGGAGATTATGTAAAAGGACTTGCCTATTATTATTCAATGTCACCTCTTATGTGGATTAACTTTGGTTGGATTTGGATTTTAGAAAAAATAGGATTAGCGCACCCACACGATATCAATTTTTGGCCTGCAAACCAATTAATAATGGCGTATGTTAGAACCGTTCTTACATTTATTTGTACATTTTATTTCTTTAGATATTTAAAATTCAAACCTACTTCAGTCATCTTAGCTACAATAATGTATTGTATTTCTACAGTTGTTATCTACTACAATTTTACATGGTCTTTTTATGGTAATTTATTAATTCTATTACCACTTTCTTTACTCTCTATGGAACGTTTCTTTAGAGAAAAGAAAATTGGACTTTTTATATTTGCCATTGGTTTGACCCTTTTTATGAATTTTTACTTTAGTTATTATCAAGCAATCGTATTAGGATTTTATTTTATTTATAGAATAATCATGACGCATCCAAAAGATATTGTGACTAGATGGCAAAAATTCTATATGCTTCTAATTGCTGTAATATTAAGTGTATTAAGCAGTATATTTGGATTGTTTACAGGACTTTCTTCATTTTTTAACAATGATAGAGCACAGAATTCTAAATTTGAAATCACTTTATTGACAGATCTTACAAACAGTAATTTTAATATTTTTGCAGATGGATTTTATATAACGATTACTTTTATAACAATTATTGCTTTATTTTCATTCAAATTATATCGTCATTATTATTTTAGATTATTTGCCATAGTGACATGGATATTATTGATTGGCTCATTATCACAATACTTTGATAGTGCATTTAATGGTTTTTCAATGCCCCAAAGACGTTGGGTTTATGCATTAACGTTATCTTCTAGCGCATTAGTTGCATTATTAATACAGCATATTAGTGAATTATCACTTAAAAAATACTTAATAGTTGCAATACCTATTAGTTTATATGGAATCATTTACTTTTTGGAAGCAAGTCATACTATTTATTGGATTCCGGTATCAATCATACTTATTGTCGTATTAGGTTTCATCATTAAAAAACCTATGCTTGCTAATCAATGGTGGCTCCAACTTTTATTAATATTACTCATTTTTCTACAACAATTAGCGATCGAACATGTGACTTTTAAGAAGACAATTGAGCCTTATCAATCAACGATGAAGGATATCAATGATCCTAGCTATAGAGGTCATACTTTAAACGATAAAATAAAACAAATCAAACAATCACAGTCCAATCCATTGTCTAGAATCGATTACATGTCTTTTTACGGATTAAATTCACCATTCATTTATCACTATAATGGGATTTCTTTCTACTCAAGCATTTTTGATGGAGACATTTTAAAATATTATGATAAGACAATGCAAATCAATATGCCAGTAGATAAAAATAGTACTTATCGTTATCTAGGCAATCGTGCAAACTTAATGGCATTATGGGGTGTAGAAGATCGACTTAGACATCCTAACGATTTAAATATGCCTTATGGATTTAAAAAGAAAGCGTTAATTAACGACAGCGATGATCAATGGATTCATTCACATAATATGATGCATTATCCAGCTGCACATATTACAAATAAAATATATGATGCTAAAGATTTAAAATCTCCTTTAGATCAAGAACAAGCTATGCTTCAAGGTGTTGTATTTAATCAGAAAGACGATAAATCGAACGCGTCTTTCAGTTCAAATCCAAATCTGTTATCACATACTAAACGTACATTAGTTAATGCTAAACGACTTGATAATAATCATATTGAAGTTACTAAAAATAATGGAGGCATTCATCTTCAATTACCTCAATTCATTTCTAAACAATATAAAGATTTATACGTTGAAATGGATGTTGAATTATTATCACCAGATAAAAAACATACAGTAGGTGTAAATGATTACAGTCAAAACCGTAATGAGCTCACTTATAAATATCGTCGATTCGTAAGCCCAGTCACAATGCGTATTAAATCATCAGATGATTTAAATATAAAATTATCTAAAGGCAAATACCGTATTAAAGTTAAAGGTATATATGGCGAAAATTATCAAATATTAAAACAAAGTACGCAACAATTAAAGCATGTGCATATTGATAAACAACGAAATGGTTATACAATTAAAAAAGATAAAAATGACAGTGGTTATTTAGTTATGCCTATACCTTATGCTAAAGGAATGAAGGCATCTATTGATGGTCATACAGAAAAAGTTGAAAAAGCAAATGGTATCATGACAGCTATTCCTGTTAAAAAAGGACAAGAAACGATTAAACTAACTTATACACCACCTCATTTTTACTTATTAATCATTATTTCAATTATTGGTATCATAGGCAGTATAATATTCACTAAAAAATTAAATAAAAGTAATTAAAAAAGTGTGAGTCTTATCAAATGTTTAAGTTGATAGGACTCACACTTTCTGTATAGATTTTTAATAACATTAAAGGATTTGTATTCACAAACGAATATATACCCATTCATACAAAAAGCCACTAAGCTATCATATTAAGATAACTTAATGGCTTTTCTAAAGTATAGTCTTCATACGTAACTACGTTATTAGTATGCTGATTAACGAATTTCTTGGATTCTAGCAGCTTTACCACGTAAATGACGTAAGTAGTATAATTTAGCACGACGTACTTTACCGCGACGTTTAACTTCGATTTTTTCGATTTTTGGAGTGTGTAATGGGAATGTACGTTCCACACCTACACCTGAAGAAATTTTACGAACTGTGAAAGTTTCTGAAATTCCTCCACCACGGCGTTTGATTACAACACCTTCGAATACTTGGATACGTTCACGTGAACCTTCAATGATACGAACGTGTACACGTAAAGTGTCACCAGGACGGAATGAAGGTAAATCTGTACGTAATTGTGATTTAGTTACTGCTTCGATTAACTTATGATTACTCATTATAAATTCTCTCCTTCAACCTATGTTCTTGCCTAGACAAATGTATAGCAGCGGATCATAGTGATTTTTAGTGCTTTTTCACACTTAAATTATGTTAGCACAACGTTAGTCGTTTTTCAATTGGTTTTTATATGTTTGTATGATTTTTTTATCTTTATCAGTCAAATCATATTGTTTTAATAAATCTGGTCGTTTATTTAATGTACGAATAATTTTCTGTTCATGACGCCACTCATCAATATGTGCGTGATTACCTGATAATAACACATCTGGTACTTTTAAACCTTTAAATTCTCGTGGTCTTGTATATTGTGGAAATTCTAATAAACCATCTGAGAATGAATCATCTTGATGTGATTGTTCATTACCTAATACACCAGGAATGAGTCTAACAATGGCATCTGTCATCGTCATTGCAGGTAATTCCCCACCTGTTAATACATAATCACCCATAGATATTTCATCAGTGACTAAATGTTCCCTAATACGTTCATCATAGCCTTCATAGTGGCCACAGATAAACACAACGTGCTCTGCTTCACTTAATTCTTGTGCAATTGCTTGGCTAAATGGACGTCCTTGAGGACACATTAAAATAACTCGAGTATTATCTGTTCTGTTTAAGTCTTCCATTGCATTAAACACTGGCTCAGGCTTTAAGACCATACCTTGTCCACCACCAAAGGGATAATCATCAACTTGATTGTGTTTATTGATAGAATAGTCTCTAAAATTAATAGTATTCACTTCAATAATATTTTTGTCTTGAGCTCTTTTTAGTATCGAATGGTTAAGCACGCCATCAAACATCTCTGGAAAAAGTGTTAAATAATCAATTTTCATTAATCTAACAATCCTTCCATTGGCGTGATAATCACTTTTTTACCTTCAACATCTACTTCTTTAACTACATCTGCAATATAAGGAATTAAATATTCTTTATCTCCTTTTACAACCCAGACATCGTTAGCTCCAGTTTCAAAAATACTTGTAATTCTACCAATAGGTTGTTCATTATCATCAAAGACAGTACAACCTATAATATCAGAATAATAAAATTCATTTTCTTCTAATTCTATTTCTTCATGGTCTCTTTCTTGGTAAAGCGTAGCACCTTTTAAATATTCGATATCATTGATATTATCAATGCCTTCAAATTTCAACATATGAAATCCTTTATGTACACGATATGATGTTATAGTTAAATCTTTTTCAGTTTGATTTAATTTAGCTGTTAACACTTCTCCTGGTTGAAAACGAGTATCTGTAAAATCAGAATTAGATTTTACTTTCACTTCTCCTTTAATTCCATGAGTATTAACGATTTGTCCTACTTCTACTTCCATTAATACTAACCTCCTTATATTGCAAGTTTATTTCATAATATCACTTTACCATTGATTAAAGTTATTAGTTATTGATTTGTTATAAGTAAGACATTGATATAAATAAAAAAGGCACCAAATAATGGCGCCCTAACTAAATTTATAGATTAGTCAATAATGACTAGAATTATTTAGTGTGTTTTTGGTCATCAAATTTTTTCAAAATACCTTCTCTTGATAAGATATTGTGAACTGTATCTGTTGGTTTAGCACCGTCTTTTAACCATTTTAATGCTAATTCTTCGTCAATTTTCACTTCTGGAGCATTAACGTGTGCTGGGTTGTAAGTACCGATTTGTTCGATGATACGACCATCACGTGGTGAACGTGCATCTGCAACTACGATACGATAGAATGGGTTTCTTTTAGAACCTAAACGAGTTAAACGAATTTTAACTGCCATTATAAAACTCTCCTTTGAACATTTCAATTTTTATTTTCTACAAGAATAAATAATAACAGGTATATAAAACTTTGTAAAGACATTTTTCTTTACCAAATCTAAATTCATGAAATGAATTGTAGATTTGGTTATGCATTAGCTTTAGCTAAGGCGTTCCTCTTCGTTACTTTTTTCTGAAAGAAAATTAGTGTTGGTTATGGGAGTGGGACAGTTAAAGTTTAATTTACAAGGGACATCAATAAACAAAATCATGTGTATTAAACAGCTTACTAAATTTTAAATAATTACAACTTTAACGTCGTCCCACCCCGGCAAGGTTGACTAGTATAGAAAAAAGCTTAAAAAGCGCATTTTCTATACAGACAACTACTGCCAATATAAGATTTTATCCCTTTATATCAATATATTTCAAACATATCTGTTCTAAATTCATGAAATGAATTGTCATAAATAGGTTCCTAATCGTACATACGATTAGGTTAGTCATACTATTTCGTTTCACAAAAAATATGACTTTATATGCATTAGCTTCAGCTAAGGCGTTCCTAATACATAAAAAAATTCCAACAGACTGAAATCTGTTGGAATATATAAAATATTAGAAAGGTAAATTCATGCCTTTTAGCATATTTTGCATTTGATTTCGTTTTGCTTTTTTACCTTTACCGCCACCAGTAAATTGTTTCATCATTTTCTTCATGTCGTTAAATTGTTTCATTAAACGATTCACTTCTTGTAATGAACGTCCTGAACCTTTAGCGATACGCTTTTTACGTGATACATTTAACATTGCTGGATTTTCTCTTTCACTAGGTGTCATTGATTGGATAATCGCTTTAATATGGTCGATTTGTTTATCGCTCATATTAAGTTGATCCAATCCTTTCATCTTATTCATACCTGGAATCATTTTCATTATGTCATCCAATGGTCCAAGATTTTTAACTTGATCAAGTTGCTCTAAGAAGTCATCCAATGTAAATGATGAATCTCGCATTTTTTTCTCTAAATCTTTAGCTTTTGTTTCATCAACATCTTGTTGTGCTTTCTCAATTAAGCTTAGTACATCACCCATACCTAAAATACGAGATGCCATACGTTCTGGATGGAATAGTTCTAAACCATCTAATTTTTCACTCATACCTACAAATTTAATTGGTTTTTGAGTAACAGAACGAATTGATAACGCAGCACCACCACGAGTGTCACCATCTAACTTAGTTAATGTTACACCCGTTACATCTAATTGGTCATCAAATGATTGAGCTACATTAACAGCATCTTGACCAGTCATAGCGTCAACAACCAACATAATTTCATTAGGTTTCGCTATTTCTTTAACTTCTTGAAGTTCATTCATCAATGCTTCATCGATGTGTAAACGACCTGCCGTATCAATAATAACAAAATCTAAATGTTCTTCTTTAGCGTGTGCCAATGCATTTTGAACAATTTGTTGAGGTTTAACTTGGTCACCTTCACTATAAACAGGTACATCCAATTGTTTACCTACTGTTTGTAATTGGTCAATGGCAGCTGGTCTGTAAATATCTCCAGCAACTAACATTGGTTTTTTATTATATTTTTTACGCATTAAAAGCGCTAATTTACCAGCAGTTGTTGTTTTACCTGCACCTTGTAAACCTACCATCATGACAACAGTTGGTGGTTTATTAGCCATTTTGATAGATGAATTTTCGCCACCCATTAAATTAGTCAATTCATCTTGAACAATTTTAATGACTTGTTGTCCAGGTGTTAATGACTGCATTACATCTGAACCTAAAGCACGTTCTGAAACAGTTTTGACGAAATCTTTAACAACTTTAAAGTTAACGTCGGCTTCTAATAATGCAAGACGCACTTCTCGCATCATTGCTTTAATATCCGCTTCGGTAACTTTACCTTTACCACGCATTCTTTGCATTGATGCTTGTAAGCGATCCGACAATCCTTCAAATGCCATAATTATTCCCTCCTCATCGTTATTCTAATTCTTCTAATTGATCTATATATTGCTTTAATAATTCTGGTTTATCAAGAGATTGTTTCATTTGATTATAAATATCTCGTCGTTGTTCAAACCTTTTGTATAATCCTAATTTAGCTTCATAATCTTCAACTAAATCGCCAGTTCTTCTTATATTATCATAAACTGCCTGTCTACTCACTTTAAAAGTATCAGCAATTTCACTTAAAGCATAATCTTGTAAATAAAATAATTCTAGATAATTTCGTTGTTTATCAGTCAAAAGTGATTGATAAAAGTCGAAGAGATAATTCATACGTAACGTTTTAACTAAATCATTTTGGCTCATTATTATTTTCCTCATGATTATCAGCTGAAACGTCACTACTTTCTTCTGGAATTTCTTCATTTTGTTCAATCATATCTGCAAATAAACCATAAACATAACTTTCGGGATTAAATGGTTGCAAGTCGTCTAATTTTTCACCTAAACCTACATATTTAACTGGTATTTTAAGTTCATTTCTAATAGCTAACACAATACCACCTTTAGCTGTACCATCTAATTTAGTTAATACGATACCTGAAACATCTGTTACCTCTTTAAATGTACGAGCTTGTGATAATGCATTTTGTCCAGTTGTGGCATCTAAACAAAGTAATGCTTCATGTGGCGCGTCTGGAACGGCTCTACCAATAACACGTTTAACTTTTTCAAGTTCTTGCATTAGGTTAGATTTATTTTGTAAACGTCCTGCTGTGTCACATATTAAAATGTCTACTTGTTTATGTTTAGCAGCATTAATTGCATCATACATTACAGCTGCAGGATCTGAACCTTCACTTTGGCTAATCACTTCTACACCAACACGTTCGCCCCAAACTTTTAATTGTTCAATAGCGCCCGCTCTAAAAGTATCACCTGCTGCAAGCATTACTTTTTTACCTTCCATTTTATAACGATATGCTAATTTACCGATTGTTGTTGTTTTACCTACACCATTAACACCAACCATTAAAATAACATTTAAACGTCCATCTTCTAATTTCATCACTTCAGATTTATCATCTTCTTGGTGATAAATTTCAACAATTTTTTCTACGATAACTTCTCGTAAATCTTCTGTCTCTTGAATGTTACGACGTTGTGCTTCAACACGTAACTCTTCAGTAAGTTGCATTACCGTATTAAAACCAACATCAGCTGTAATTAACATTTCTTCTAATGCTTCAAAGAATTCTTCATCAACTTTTCTATAACGCGCTATTAAGTTATTTAACTGTTCTTGGAAATTTTCACGAGATTTTTCTAATCCAGCTTTAAATTTCGCTCCGATTTTTTGTGCTTCTATTTCTTCAAAATCTTCAATTGAAATTAATCCATCTTCATCAAAGTCAGCTTCACTTAACTTTTTAGGTTTCTTTTTAGGTTTTTCTTCTTCAATTTCATTTTGTAACCCTTGCTGTGAATCGTCAGCCTCTTTCGAAGACTCATCAATTTCTTCCTCATTGGATAATTCTTTTTCTATATCTTTTTCACTCGATCCAGAAAATTTATCTTTTAAGCGTTTAAAAAAGCTCATGCTTCTTCCTCCTTCATAACCTCATCTATTGTATTTAGGTTAACACTTACTAATTTAGATACTCCTGATTCTTGCATAGTAACACCATACAAACGATCTGAAAATTCCATCGTTCCTTTACGGTGCGTAATCACAATGAATTGCGTTTGATCAGATAACTCGTTGAGATATTGAGCATATCGGATTACATTTGCTTCGTCCAATGCCGCTTCGACCTCATCTAAAATTACAAATGGGGCTGACCTTACTTTTAAAATCGCGAATAATAAAGCTATTGCGCTTAATGCACGCTCTCCACCACTTAATAATGATAAATGTTGTAATTTTTTGCCAGGTGGTTGCACGATAATATCAACGCCAGCTGCTAGATAGTCATCTTCAGTGAGTTGTAACTCTGCCTTACCACCGCCGAACAATTGTTTAAACACATTACTAAAATGATTTTGAACAGCGTGGAACGTCTCTTTAAATCGTCCTTCTACTTCTTTATCCATCTCATTAATAATTTGTTCTAAAGTAGATTTTGCTTCACGTAAATCTGTTCGTTGTTCATTTAAGAACGTATAACGTTCATTTAATTCTTCAAATTGTTCAATTGCATTTAAATTAACTGGGCCTAATTCATCAATGGACATTTTTGTTAATTTAACCTTTTTACGTAAAGAATCAATCTCTTCATCATTGTCATAAAGTGTACGTGCTCTTTCTACCGTAAGTTGATATTCATCATTAAGATGATCGATAGCATGATTGATTAATACATCTAATTTAGATTGATTTGCTTTAATATCTTGGTAATGATTTTCGATAGACAATAAATCTTGGTGGCATTCTTGAAGCTTATTATCATTGTCTTCAATCATTTGATTTAAGTCAACTCGTTGTTGTTTAACTTGATCTAGTTGTTGATTTAATTCAGTTCTTTCACGTTCTTTATCCTTAATTTGTGTTCGGATTTTATCAAACGCTTGCTCACCCATCATTTCATCTGAATTAAATAATTCTATTTTTTCTTTAATAGTATCAAGTTGTTGTTCTGTACTTTGTAATTGTTTATCTAAACGTTCGATGTCTTGTTGTTGAGCTTTAATACGCTCTTTGACTACTGCTAAATCTGATTGTTTTTGATGCAGTTGTTGTTGTGTTTGTGTAGTAGATGCTTTACCTTCTTTGGATAATTTTGTATAACGCTCGATATCTTCTTCAAGTTGTTTTAATTCTGTTTTAATTTCAGCTAAATGTTGTTGCTTTTGTTCGAGTGTTTCTTTGCTTTTATCACTTTGATAACCATCATTTTTTTCAAATTCAAATTCTTCATGTTCATCTTTAAGATGTGCTTCTTGTTTCTTCAGACGATCAAGTTCTAATTCATAGCCATGTGCTTTTTCTTTCAAAGTATTATAACTTTGACTGATATCAAAATATTGTTCACTTAATTTTTCAGACTGAGATTGATGGGCTTGAAATTGTTTTTCAAATTCTTGAGTCTGTTGTTGATAATCTGCTAATTGCTTGCGCATTGTTGTAAGTTCATCTTTTTGAGACAAGATGCTTTTTGTTTTACGAGCGCCACCACCTGTCATAGAACCACCAGGGTTAACTACATCTCCATCAAGTGTAACAATTCTTGTACGATAGCGGATTGATCTCGCTAAGTCATTAGCATTCTTTAAGTCTTCAACTATTATTGTATTACCCAATAAATTCTCGACAATGTTTTTATATTGAGACGATACCTTAACAGCATCTGAAGCAATATTCACAAATCCTTCTGAAGATTGTGCTGTTGATTTGATATCTGAAGCTAAATAACGTGGTTGAATCACATTTAACGGTAGAAATGTTGCTCGCCCTAAACTACGCTGTTTTAAAAACTGTATTGCTTGGCGTCCATCTTTCTCATCTTCAACTATAATGTGTTGTAATGATGTACCTAAAGCTGTTTCGATAGCCTGTGTTAAATGGGATGGAACGTCAATAACTTCTGCTACAGCACCATGAATACCACTTAATTCTTTACCTTTAGCTTTTAATATATGTTTTACGCCATTAAAGAAATACGTATAATCCTCTTCTTGTGTTGCTAAACTATCAATACGAGATTTTAATTTCTCGTTATAACGATAAGCTTGATACAATTTATTTTCAAATTCAGACTGGTGTTGTTTCGATTGAGTCAATTGTTTCTCTACTTCTTTGATTTGTTGTTCAGTCTTTTTCATTTCTTTCAGAGTTTGATTATAATCTTTTTCAGTATTTGAAATGTTATTTTGTATTTCTTTCAATTGATTAAAAGCTTCAACTAATCTAGAATCAAGCCTTGATTTTTTAGCTTCATTTTCATTAATAGTATGCTCTAAAAAACGAATATCATTATTCACGTCTGACTGTTTAGACATCAACTCATAATATTGGTTCTTTATTTCTTCTAATTTTTCATCATGTTGTTCATCAGAAACATATAATTTAGATTCAAGTGTCTGTACTTCTTTATTTAATTCTTTTTGTTTCTGTTTTAATTGATTTAATGTATGAATTGCTTCTTCTTTTTCCTGTTGAACATTTTCTAATTGAGTCTGTAAGTTGTCTTGTTCTTCTTCAAATCTTGCATTAGTTTCTGACTGATTCTTTTTACGTTCTTCCAATACATTAAGTTGACCAGAATATTTTTCAAACTCTTCAGTTGCCTTAACTAGGTTATAGTTTAATTGTTCAATCTGTTGGTCTAACTCTTGACGTTTACCTTTATGCTTTTGCAATAATTGATTAATTTGACTTTGTTCAGCCTCTTTATTTACTTGTTTACCTTTTAAATCATTAAGTTGTTCGTCTAGTTGAGCGTTATCTTTTGTATATTGATCAATATCATGGACAGTAACAATTACATCACTTTTCTCCATTTCTGATGATAATTGTTTGTATTCTTTCGCTATAGCCGCTTCTTCTCTTAAAGGTTCAACGCGTCCTTCTAAATCATATAGAATGTCTTCAACACGTGTTAAATTATCTTCAGTATGATCTAATTTTTGAACGGATTCAGCTTTACGTTTTTTATATTTTAAAACTCCTGCTGATTCTTCGATAATTTGTCTTCGATCTATTGGCTTTGCATTTAAAATTTCATCAACTCTACCTTGAGAAATAATCGAAAATGCCTCTTTACCTAACCCAGAATCTAAGAACAAATCAATAATATCTTTTAATCGCGCACGATCATTATTTAAATAATACTCACTTTCACCACTACGATATAAACGTCGTGTGACTTCAACTTCTTCAGCATCAATTTGTAATTTTTTTGAATGATTATCTAATTTTAATTTAACTTCTGCATAATTTTGGGGTTTGCGATGTTCTGCACCAGAAAAAATAATATCTTCCATCTTAGAACCACGAAGTGATTTTGCAGATTGTTCACCTAAAACCCATTTAATCGCATCAGTAATATTACTTTTACCGCTACCATTTGGACCAACAATTGCTGTAACACCTTTATCAAACTGAACATCAGTATGGTCTGCAAATGACTTAAATCCTACGGCATCTATTGATTTTAAATAAACCATGCTATTCTCCTTATCCAAATCCACGTTGATTCTTACTTCGAAATCAACTTATTGTTTGATGCATATTCATGTTGATTGCATCAGTATTCAACTTATACAAATCACATAACGTTAATCTCTATTGGATGTATTTGTATGTCGTAACATTATTTGTTCTTCATCAATTTATAGGCACGTTCAGCTGCTTTTTGTTCAGATTCTTTCTTAGTTTTACCCTTACCTTCAGCAACAGCTTGCTTTTCTAATATCACTTCGGAAGTGAATAAACGGTGATGTGCTGGACCTTCTTCTTTAATCAAACGATAAGTAACGTCACCTTTGTTTTGTGTATGAACAAATTCTTGAAATTGTGTTTTGAAATCTACAACTCCATCTAGTTCATCATCTTCTACATAAGGGAAGATAATTTTTTCGGCGAATTTCCACACCGTATCTAACCCTTGATCCAAATATAAGGCACCAACAAATGCCTCAAAAGCATCAGAAATAAGGGAAGGTCTAGTTCTACCTCCAGTTTTTTCTTCACCTTTTCCTAACAAGATGAGTTCATTTAATTTAATTTTATTTGCAAATATTACAAGTGAAGGCTCACATACGATAGTCGCTCTCATTTTTGTTAAATTACCCTCTGGTAAATCTGGGTGTTTATCAAATAAATAACGTGAAACCGTCAATTCTAATACCGCATCACCTAAAAATTCTAAACGTTCATTATGAGCTAAACGATCCATATTAAAATCATTGATGAAACTAGAATGTGAAAATGCTTGTTGATATAAATCTATATTTTGATATTCAAAACCTAACTCTTGCATCTTTTGTGCAAATTGTTTTCGAAATTGATTAACCATCTCTGTCTTTTTATGATTGGTCATAAATCTTACCTCCTCAATTAATGATGCGTTAACTATAATTTTACGTGAAATTGCAATAAAACAAAAGAAAAAATCTGAGCCGACACAAAGACGACTCAGATATAGGTTTATTATTTTTCAAGACTATTGATGAATTTAACAGCATCACCAACAGTGTTGATTTTTTCAGCTTCTTCATCAGGAATTTCAGTACCAAATTCATCTTCTAATTCCATTACTAATTCAGCGATATCAAGTGAGTCAGCGCCTAAATCATCTTTGAAAGATGCATCTTCAGTTACTTTATCAGCATCTACACCTAAACGGTCAACGATGATATCTTTTACTTTATCGAAGTTTTCCACGTCGATTCACCTCCTTTAAAAGCGTCTATCCATAGACTATTATATTTTCCCATTTTAGATTCTAAAATACAAGTAGAATTTGGTCGCAAGACAGAAATTCTACTGATTTCGTTGTCTTGCACCCGCAAGGTTGACTAGATCAATCATGAACTTTGTGAAATGATTGGTCAGACAACTACTGCGTCACTTGCATTTCATGTATAGTGTTTCTTATGCATGAGCTTTAGCTCAGGCGTTCCTTAATACTAATCGCCCCAACTTGCGTTGTCCGGCGATTTTCTTTTCGAAAATCTCTGTGTTGGAGCCCCGGCACCCGCAAGGTTGACTATAAAGTATCACTACTATTTTAATAGTTTAGTGATACTTACACATTAGTTTTAACTAATGTGTTCAATAATTTTAACTAAGTCAACTAATTTGAGCATAATCGTTACATATACATTCCACCATTAACATGAATAGTTTGACCAGTAATGTATTTAGCTTTATCTGAAGCTAAGAATGCAACTGTATTTGCGATATCAGTATCTTCACCAAAACGAGCTAATGGAATTTGACCTAACATTTGTTCTTTTAAGTCATCACTTAAAGCATCTGTCATATCTGAAACTATAAATCCAGGTGCTACTGCATTAACTGTAATACCTCTTGAAGCTAGCTCACGTGCAGCTGATTTAGTTAATCCTACAACTCCTGCTTTAGTTGCTACATAGTTTGCTTGACCAGGGTTACCAACTGCTCCAACAACACTTGATAAGTTGATAATTGAACCACTGCGTTGTCTTAACATTTGAGGTGTAACTTTTTGAATGCAATTAAAGACACCTTTTAAGTTTGTGTCGATAACGTCATCCCATTCTTGTTCTTTCATACGCATAAGTAAATTGTCACGCGTGATACCTGCGTTATTAACTAATACATCGATAGAACCAAATTGACTTACGACTTCCTTAATCATAGCCTTAACTTCGTCTCCATTTGCAACATTAGCTTGAATTGCAAAACTTTCGACACCTTTTGCTTTAATTTCTGAAACGACTGCTTCTGCTTTTTCTTGATTGCCAGCATAGTTTACAGCTACATTGTAGCCCTCTTCTGCTAACTGAATTGCAATACTACGACCAATACCTCTTGAAGCACCTGTTACTAATGCACTTTTTGTCATTATTCATTCCATCCTTTCACATCTTCAAGCGTTTGAATTGAAGTTATTTTAACATCTCTATTAATTTTCTTAATAAGACCTGATAAAACTTTTCCTGGACCAATTTCGATAAAATGATCAACACCTTGATCTATTAACCATTCTGTTGATTTAATAAATTGAACTGGTGAATAAAGTTGTTTAACCATATTATGTTTAATTACTTCTGGATCAGTTTCTCCTTCAGCATTGTAGTTTTGAACGACTGGAAATTGTGCTTCATGCCATTCGAATTGATTAATATACGCTGCAAAATCTTCTTCAATTACGTTCATCATTGAAGAATGGAATGGGCCAGAAACTGCTAATGGTAATACACGTTTAGCACCTAAAGACTTTCCTTTTTCAGCTAACTCATCAATCAAGGATTTATGTCCAGATACTACAATTTGACCTGGTGAATTAATATTAGCTGGCTCAATTAATTCATCATCTGTTGAAAGTTCTTTACAAATTTTATCAACGTCATCATAATCCAAGCCTAATACTGCTGCCATGCTACCTACACCATTTGGAAATGCTTGTGCCATTAATTCGCCACGTTTACGGACGATTTTTACTGCATCTTCAAAAGATAGAACACCACTCGCAACTAAACTAGAATATTCACCTAAACTATGACCCATAGTGTAATCAGCATTTACATTTTCTAAAGTTTCTAATAATGCAACACTATGTGTTAATAATGCAGGTTGTGTATTTTCTGTTTCTCCTAATTTACCTTCTTCATCTGTAAACATTGTTTCTAGTAAATCAAAATCAACTGCTGCTTGTGCTTGGTTCAAAATTGTCGTAGCTTTGTCATCTACATTATATAAATCTTGAGCCATTCCGACCTTTTGTGCACCTTGTCCAGGGAATACGATTGCTGTTTTACCCATTTGAATCACCAACCATTTCTCTCATAGTTTGTACAATTTGTTGTTCTCCTGCAATTTTTGCTTGGCGAATTGCTGAATAGAATGCTTTAGCATTAGAACTACCATGTGCTTTTACAACAGTACCATCTAAACCTAATAAAACAGAACCACCATATTCTGAGTAATCCATTTTTGAAGCAAATTGATCTAAATCCTTTTTAAGAACAACTGCTGCCAATTTATTTTTGAAACTACTTAATAATGTTTCTTTCAACATTTTACCAATTGATTTAGCTGTACCTTCTAAATTTTTAAGTACCATATTACCTGTAAATCCATCGGTTACAACAACATCAACATTACCGTCCATTAATGTTTTAGCTTCTACATTACCAGTAAAGTTAAAATCTTGTTGCGCTTCCATTAATTCATAAGTTTTCTTAGTAAGTGTATTACCTTTTGCCGCTTCTGTACCAATATTTAATAATGATACTGACGGTTGTTTGATTCCTCTAATTTTTTGTGCATATATATTACCTAATTGTGCATATTGCAATAAATGTTCAGGCTTAGCGTCTGCATTAGCGCCAACATCTAAAAATACAAATCCCTTACCATCAATAGTTGGTAAAGTAACAACGAGCGCAGGTCTTGAGACGCCTTTAATTCTTCCAACAATGAACAAACCTGCTGACATCAATGCGCCTGTATTTCCTGCTGATACACAACCATCTGCCTCTCCAGATTTTACTGCTTCAGCCATTTTAACCATTGAACTGTCTTTTTTACGTTTAATTGCTCTAACTGGTTCATCTTCCATTTCGATTTTTTCAGAACAATGTCTAAAATCTATACGTCCATGATTTAAAGTATATTGGTCTTTATCACCAAATAAAATAATTTCTAAATCTTTAAAATTATCTACAGCTTTTTTTACGGCTTCTAATACGATTCCTGGTGCGTCGTCTCCACCCATCATGTCTACTGCAATTTTAACCATTAAATTCATCCTCACTTATATAGAACATTTTAAAATTACCTTTAAATACTAGATTATCTTTTACATAAGAGTTTACTTCTATAAAATAATGTTTATCTGTTTGTTTTATTACTTTTGCTTCAGCTTTCACTGTATCATTTAATTTAACTTTATCCAGAAATTTAATATTACTTTCTTGAGTTAAAACTGTTGGGTTATGTATAAGTGCTACACACAGTGAATTTGCTTGTGCAAATAAAATATGACCTCTAGCTATTGATGATTTCGAAAAAACTGAATCTGTTGTAATTTCAATCATTGATGTAGCAGTATGATTCGGTTTCAACTGTACTAAATCACCTATAACTTCATTAGCTTCCATTGATTTAATTTGATCATAATTGTGTTCTGCCACTAACTTAACACGTTTTCTTAATTCTGGAATATTAAGATGTGTACGGTCTAGTCGAATTGTTTGTATACTCACTTGGAACATTTCACAAAGTTCATTATCAGTAATAAAGGGGTTATTATCTATCGCTTGTTGAATAGCTTGTCTACGCTCGTTTTTCTTTAATTTCACTATCTCACCCCTCATTTTAGTACCAAGTCTTAAACATTCCTCACATATCATAACACTTTCTATTTCAATCCCTCAACAATAAACTATAATAGATATTTAAAATAGTTTTTAGATTATTGAAAATGGCGTCTTAATAGTACTCCAACAATTAATCAAAGCTCATATCTAATAAATTATCTTCAATGAAATGTCTTAAATGATCATAATTTGAATTGAAAAATTCTCCTGATTGAATTAATTCACCAGCTTCATCTCTAGCAACTTCTAACATTCTATAATCTTCTACTATATTTGCAACTAAGAAGTCAGGCAATCCACTTTGCTTAACGCCAAAGAAATCTCCTGGACCTCTCATTTCTAAATCGCGTTCACTTAATTCAAATCCATCCGTTGTTTGTGTCATGATAGTCATTCTTTCAATACCTGTTTCTGTTTTAGGTGAAGCTATAAGTACACAATAACTTTGATGCTCACTTCTACCAACTCTTCCTCGTAATTGATGTAGTGTAGATAAACCGAAACGATCTGCATCATAAATCATCATAAATGTTGCGTTAGGTACATTTACACCAACTTCAACAACAGTAGTAGAAACTAAAATATCAATCTCATGTTGACTGAATCGATGCATTACTTCATCTTTTTCCTCATTAGTCAATTTACCATGTAATAACCCTACTTTATTTTGCCCATAGTATTGTTGTAATGATTCATATAACTCAACTACATTTTGTACATCTTCTAAATGTTCTGAGCTTTCTATAAGCGGACATATCACATATGCTTGTCTTCCTTTTTTAAGTTCGCTTGTCATTTGAGTTAATACTTGTTCATATTGTTCATGCTTGGCCCAACTCGTGATAATCGGCTTTCTTCCTTTTGGTAATTGTTTAATAGATGAAACGTCCATTTCACCAAATACTGATATAGCTAAAGTTCTTGGAATTGGGGTTGCAGTCATAAATAATACATTTGTCATAGCACCTTTTTCTCTTAAACGTTGTCGTTGATTTACACCGAAACGATGCTGTTCATCTGTTATAACTAAACCAACATTTTCAAATGTTACATCATCTTGTATTAAAGCATGAGTACCTATAAGACAATCAATTGTTCCATTTTCAAGTTGTTCAAGCAAAATACGACGTTTTTTTCCTTTTACAGATCCAGTTAACAAGGCTACGTTCATAGTTTCTCCGAATAAATCAATTAAACTTTCAGCATGTTGTTCAGCTAATATTTCTGTTGGTACCATTAATGCTGATTGATATCCAGCCGTTTTTAAAGCATACATACATATAGCTGCTACGACAGTTTTACCTGATCCTACATCGCCTTGTAATAATCTATGCATACGTATTGGTGCTTTTAAATCTCTAAAGATTTCATTCACACTACTTTTTTGAGCATCTGTAAGTTCAAAAGGAAGTGAGTCTATAAAAGATTTCACTTTTTGAATATCATATTTTATTTCGATAGCATCATCTGAGGTCTTTTCCAATCTATTCAACCATTGCATACGCAATTCAAACATAAATAATTCTGTAAAAGCATATGTCCGTCGTGCTCTTAACAAATCATGTTTACTTTTTGGATGATGTAACGTTTTAAGTGTGTAATCTAATGTTTCTAATTTATATTTTGTTCTTAATTCATCTGATAACCATTCATGAATGACCACATCATCTAGTGATTGACGAATATTATCTCGAAGTTGCTTTTGTTTAATGCCTTCTTTAATACGGTAAACCGGCTCTAGTTGCGTATCATTCGAATTATCTTGCTGATTAAAGAACATTCGATTGCCATTAATTTCTTGTTTAGCTCGATTCCATTTTCCTTTTACAGTTACGATACCATTTAATTCGATTTTCTTTTTTAAATAAGGTTGATTAAAAAAGACGCATTTAACAGCAATCTGATTGACCATAATATGTACCGTTAATTTAGACTTATTTCTTCCAAAGAATGCTACAGTTGGAGATGAATAGACTTCCCCTTGAACTGTCACTGTACTTTGATCTTCGGCTTCATTTAAATCTATAACAGTATTATCTTCGTAACGTGTAGGTAAATAAAGTACGAGGTCTTCCACAGTATTAATATTTAATTCTTGTAACACAGCCAAACGTTTAGGTCCAATGCCTTTTATTTGATTTAAAGGATACGGACTTTCTATTAAATTGACTTTCGCCATATTCGATCACCTTAATTTAAATTACTCTATTAAACGAGTTTTGATTATTAAACCCATTCTACCATTTACACAGCTTAACGTTGATAGAAACGCATTACGAAACTAAAGTTTACATAATATATTTATGTTAGACTTTATTATTATCATTTATTACTAAATATAAAAATAAAACGAGAATGAAGTATACAGCTATCTCTGCATAAAACTTCAATCTCGTTATCATTTATAGTTTACCTATATTACTCTTATTCAACCGCGAATAAATATTGATATATTGGTTGTTGTCCATTATGGTTTTCAATTTCAACATCAGGATAAGTAGACTCAACCCATTCAGTTAATTGATCCGTAATTTGTTGCTTACTATCTTCTCCAGCTATAATAGTTAAAATTTCACTATCTTCACTTAACATAGCTTCTAACAATTGCTTAGTAGCTGTATATTGATCAGCGTCACAAGTTATAATTTTATCTTCAGCAAGACCCATAAACTCATCTTTTTTGATTTCAACGCCATCAATTTTTGTATCTCTAACAGCAAATGTTACAGAACCTGATTTAACAACATCTAATGCATTGACCATATGGCTTTTATTATCTTCTAATGAAGAATCTGCATCAAACTGGAATAATGCTGCAATACCTTGTGGTACAGATTTTGTAGGGATTACTACTGCTTCTGCATCAACTATTTCAGCTGCTTGTTCACTGGCCATTAAGATATTTTTATTATTTGGTAAAATAATAGCACGTTTACATTCAGACTGTTCAATTACTTTGACAATATCTTCCGTAGATGGGTTCATTGTTTGACCACCACTAATGATATGAGTTGCACCCATCGATTTAAATAATTCTGAGATGCCGTCACCCATAGATATAGTAATAATTGCTGTTTCAACTGTTTGAGGTGTTTCGTGTTTATGATTGTTTGCTTCTTTTCTAATCACTTCACGATGTTGCTCTCTCATGTTTTCAACTTTAAGTTTGATTAATTCACCATATTGTTGTCCGTAATTAAATACTTGACCTGGATATTCCGTATGAACGTGAACTTTAACAATTTCATCGTCATTAATTACTAATAAGGAATCTCCAAATTCGCTCATATCTTGACGGAATTCTTCTTCTTTAAAAGGTTTCTTATCTTTACCAAAACGAACCATCATTTCAGTACAATAACCATAGACAATATCTTCAGTATTGATAACACCATGGAAATCGTGTTCATCATTTACTAAAGTATCAGTATCTAGTTTTGGTTTAGATGCTTCTATAGTTTCACCATTTAATCCTTTTAAAAATCCTTCATATACAGATAATAGACCTTTACCACCACTATCGACAACGCCGACTTCTTTCAATACGGCAAGTAAATTAGGGGTGTTATTTAATGATTTTTCAGCTGCTTCAATAGTTGATTCCATAACTTCAATACAATCATTTGATGTTTCAGCTTTATCCACTGCTGCTTGAGCTGCGTCTTTAGCGACCGTTAAAATTGTTCCTTCAACTGGTTTCATAACAGCTTTATACGCAGTTTCAACACCAGCCTGCAAACTAGCAGCTAATTGTTGAGCAGTAATTTCGGCTTCTGTTTCGATATTTTTACAGAATCCTCTAAATAATTGAGATAAAATAACACCAGAATTACCTCTAGCACCCATTAATAATCCTTTAGAGAATGTTTTACCTAGTTCTCCAATGTTTTGTGATAAATTATTTTCAACTTCTTCACGACCAGAAGTGATTGTAAGATTCATATTAGTCCCTGTATCTCCATCTGGTACTGGATATACATTAAGCGAATCCACTAAATCTGCATTATTAGATAAATTTTGTGCCCCTTGTATTATCATATCGGCAAACAATTTACCATTGATTTTGCTAATCATTTCACGTTGTCCTCCTAAATCTTTTTGCCCGTTTGGTTTAATCTAACACCTTGTACAAAGATATTAACTGAATTCACTTTAACATTAAGTGTTGACTCTAATGTATATTTAACAGTTGACTGAACATTGTTAGCCACTTCTGAAATTTTCACACCATAACTTACTATAATATACATATCTATATCAACATTTCCGTTTTCTTCGCGTACTTTGATACCGCGTGCGTAATTGTCATGCCCTAAAATTTCAGCAATTCCATCTCTAACTTGTTGTCTAGATGACATACCAACTATGCCGTAACATTCAACAGCTTTACCGCCTACAACAGAGGCGATGACTTCATTCGAAATATCAATTTTACCGTAATCATTTGAAATTTCTAATGTCATATTAATATTCCTCCTGAAAAATAAAGTTATATGTTGCGATTCTCATATAATTAAGCAATCTCATTGCTAAATTTTAATAATTAATATTAGTAAATCATTTGAATTTTTAATGTTTAAATTTCATATTTCTTTACAGTATCATACTATATTACTCCACAGCTTACAATTATATCATAAAATATCAACAGTTTGCGCCATTAAATTTTAATTTGCAGAACTAATTATTGCCAATTTCGTTAAGTTATGATATCTTAATAAAGTATATAAGTAGTGACGTGTATTTATATTTATTAAAGGAGGTACTTTCATGGGTAAACAATGTTACGTAACAGGTCGTAAAGCTTCGACTGGTAATAATCGTTCACACGCTTTAAATGCGAACAAACGCAGATGGAACGCTAACCTTCAAAAAGTTAGAATTCTTGTTGACGGAAAACCTAAAAAAGTTTGGGTTTCTGCACGTGCTTTAAAATCTGGTAAAGTTACTAGAGTTTAATAAATATAATGCACTTATAAATAGTCCTTATGTGGAGGATTTATTTTAAAAGAACTTAAAGGAGCTTCCTTTAAGTTCTTTTTTTATGCAATCATATTTACAAGTAATAAAATAAGAGGGTACTATTTCCAAATAATTATATCTTTCTCTTTCCTATTATTCTATTAGTAATCTTTGTCTTTGCTTCTCATTTGTAAAACATGTCCATGACTAATTTCAATATTGCCTCGCTCATGTTTAACTTCATTTGAAATTGTTAACGTAGATCCCACTTCTAATTTTTCTTGTTGTAATTCATATTTAAATCCAGTTAAAGAAATAACTGGTTCACCACTCATAGGTATAAATGAAATATAAGGATAATTTGAATTAAAATCTACTGTATAACAACCAGGTGTCAGTAATGTAATTTCATTTTGAGTATCAATAATCTTAAACTTGACCCCTTTATTAATATATTCAGGTTTTAAGAGTAATTGAATAACACCCATAAAATGATCTAAACGACCACCAGTCGCGCCATAAATATTAATCTCTTTATACCCTTCGGCGACTGCTTGTGCTACACCGAGGCCTAAATCAGTATCATCCTTTTCTGCTTTCACTGGATGTATATTTAATTGTTGGGATAAAATGTGACGTTCTTCATCGTTTACTGAATCAAAATCACCAACCGAAAATTCAGGAATAATTTGATGCTTTAAGAGAATTAAGGCACCTCTATCTATGCCGCCCCAAATATCTTCACGGTGTTGATCAAATAAATCATTTGGAAGATTTCTATCAGAGCACATTAAATTGATTTCCATAATCATCAGCCCTTTAGTTTTTGTGTAACTTCTTTATAATCACTTTGTTTAAAGAAATATGAGCCAGTTACTAACATTGTAGCTCCATTTTTCACACAAATTTCAGCTGTTTCTGCATTGATACCGCCATCAACTTCAATATCAAATGTAAGTTGCTTTTCATTTTTTAACGTATTTAATTCTAGTATTTTATCAACACATTCTTCAATAAATGATTGACCACCAAAACCAGGGTTAACTGTCATAATTAATACATAATCTACTACATTGATAATAGGTAGTAGCTGACTAACTGGTGTTCCTGGATTAATGACAACGCCTGCTTTTTTACCTTTGTTCTTTATTTGTTCTAGCGCTCTATGAATATGGGCAGTAGCTTCTAAATGAACAGAAATGAGATCTGCACCATGGTCTGCGAATAATTCAATATATTGTTCAGGATTTTCAATCATTAAATGGACATCTATCGGTAAATCTGTTTGTTTACGAACTGCATCTAGAATTGGAATTCCAATAGAAATATTAGGTACAAATTGACCATCCATAACATCAAAGTGTAATCCATCAACTTGTGCATCTTCTAATTTTATTATTTCATCTTTTAAGTTTAAAAAATCAACTGATAGTAGTGAAGGTAATACTTTAGTCATTTAATATCGAACCTTTCTCTCTGAAATTTCATTAAATAATTGTAAATAATGTTCATATCTAAATTGTGCGATGTTTCCTTTATCTAATTCTTCTTTGACATTACATTTTGGTTCTTTAAGATGATTACAATTACGGAATTTACATTGCTCACCGTATTGTGCAATTTCGATAAAGTAGTTTTTAATCTCATCTTTGTCAATATGATCAAAGTCAAGTGCACTAAAACCTGGCGTATCTGCGATAAAACCACTCACCGTTTCATGTAGTTCTACATGTCTAGTAGTATGTTTACCTCGATTAAGAGATTTTGAAATATCATTAGTTTCAAGCTCAAGTTCAGGTTTAAAATGGTTTAAGAAAGTCGATTTCCCAACTCCAGACTGTCCACTTAAAACAATTAAACCTCTCCCCCATTCTTCAACTAATGTCGTTTGGTTATCATGAATACTAACAAATTGAGTTGAATAACCTATTTCTTCATAAATAGATAGATAATTATTAATTTTTTCAATTTGATTATCGTCAGCCATATCTTTTTTAGTGACTAAGATTCTTGTGTTTAACCCATATGAATGAGCAATCACTAAAAATCTATCTAATAGTTGCGTTGAAAATTGTGGCTCAACAGCACTCATTACAATAACTAATGTATCAATATTACTGACAGGTGGCCTTTTTAATTCATTATCTCTTTCATGAACATGTTGAATATAACCTTCTGTTTCATTTTGCACATCAAAATCTACAATATCTCCAACAATGGGTGAAAATTTCTTCTTTCTAAATAAGCCACGTGGTTTCGTATTATAGCGTGTACCGTTAACATCTACTTGATAAACGCCGCTTATCAATTTTACAATTCGACCTGTCTTCAAAAGGACACCTCTCATAATTATTTTACTGATAATAGTATATCAAACTCATTAATAATTATATATCTTTATAACTATAAAAAATACGATGAGTCTCGTAATTGACTCATCGTATAGCACTTCATATTTTAATGAATTATTATTTAGTCATCATAATCCACATCTTTATCTGCAACAATTTTGTTATCTACTCTTACAGTGTAACCAGCAGTTTTACCTTTTTCAATTTTCATAGGAATATTAATTGATTTGTCATCTTTAATTTCAAATGATTGAACTGCGCTAGAACCACTATTATCTTTATCTCTAACATAAACTTCTACTTTTTGGCTTTTTCCCTTTTTACCAGAATAAGGTACTTTCACTGATTCATTGTAATTCTTAACATCTTTATCTGAATCATCATCTGATTTATCATCGTCGGATTCTTCGCCTTTAGAGACAACTAATGTTATTGTTGAGCCTTCATCTACTGATTTACCTTTTGGTGATTGTGAAATAATATCATTCTTTTTCACACTGTCGCTATAGGATTTTGAAACTTTTAATTTGAATCCTTTTAATTCTAATTCTTTCTTAGCAGTATCATATGATTTGTTTTCATAATCACTTACATATACTTGTCTAACTCCTAAAGATTCATAAATTTTGATATTATTGTCATTTAATTTCACTTTTTTATTTGCTGACACACTTTGATTAGCAATATAACCTTTAGGTGTACTTGAACTATATGTTTGTTCAACCCCTACATCTTTAAGACCTACTTCACGCAGTTTATCGAGCGCGTCATCTTTTGATAAACCAATTACACTTGGCATTTTAACCATTTCAGGTCCTTTTGATACTACAATATCAATTTTATCTCCACGCTCAACGCGCTCACCTTTAGCTGGTTTAGATTTAATGATTTGATTTTCAGGATATTTATCACTGTAATCTTTTGAAACGTCACCAAGTTTTAGATTATGATTTTTCAACATTGTTTCAGCTTGGGATTGTGTTTTACCAGTGATATCTGGCATTTCTTCAAATTTATCGCCAAACACTGCCATACTTACAAAAGAAATAAGACCGATAAGTAATAACGCAAAGATAAATGCGTATAAAAATTTCTTTTTCTTAGAACTTTTTTTGCGTGGCGGTTCATATAAATGTGTATCTCTATTTTGATGTTGTTGATTGTCTTGGTGATCCATTATTGGAATTTGCATTGTTTGACCAATACTTTTCTCTTTTGGTGTGTCGTCAATCTTTCTGGAAATTTCTTCTTTAGAAAAAGACATTGTTTTAGTCTTAGTTTGATCTAAAGCATATCTTTCTTCGTTAGAACGATTTTCGTGTAGAGCACTACTTAAATCATCACGCATTTGTTGAATAGTAGTATATCTATTAGCTCTATCCTTCTCAGTCGCTTTAAGTACAACGTTGCTTAAAGCTTGTGGCACTTCTTCGCGTTTATCTGTTGTTATGTTAGGAATGGAATCTTGTATATGTTTGATGGCAATACTTACAGCTGTTTCACCGTTAAATGGTGGTTCTCCTACTAACATTTCAAACAACACAATACCTATAGAATATATATCAGTACCTTCATCGGTAGATTCACCTTTAGCTTGTTCAGGTGATAAATATTGCACAGTCCCAAGTACATGATTCGTTTGAGTTAAGGATGTTTCACTTATCGCTTTTGCTATACCAAAATCAAAAATTTTCAAGGTTTTATTTTTATCAATGAGAATATTTTGTGGTTTTATATCTCTATGTACGATTCTATTGTCATGTGCATGTTTAATGCCTTCTAGAATTTGTTGAGTAAATTGTACTGCAGTTTCTAAACTTAAGGGTCCATGGTTCTCAATATACTCAGCAAGTGTGGGCCCTTCAATATACTCCATTACTAAAAAGTAACAATCATCTTCTTCAGCGACATCAAAAATGGTAACAATATTTTTATGTGATAATTGTGATGAATTATGAACTTCTCTTTCAAAGCGACGTAATGTCTCTTCTTTCTCCCTTGGTGGGATTGAAATAGCTTTAATTGCAACCTTACGCTTCAGAATTAAATCTTCAGCTAGATAAACAATGCTCATTCCACCGCCACCAAGCTTATCAATGACTTTATAGCGCTCATTAATCAGTTTATTTATCATACTCTATCACCCTCGATAGCAGATAATATAAAACTTATATTATCTCTAGATTCGTGGGCGAATGCTAAACGCATAAGGCTCTCACCATGATCTTCTAAAGAAGCTTCTTGTTTTAATTCTTCTTGAATCTCATAATTTCTAACATAATCTGTTAGTCCGTCAGAATTAAGTAATAAATAATCATAAAAGTTTAAGCGCTTAATAAATAAATCTGGAGACACACGTTTATCTGTTCCCATTACTTTAGTAATGATATTTCTTTGAGGATGATGGTATGCCTCTTCTTCTGTAATTTGACCTGTCATTACTAAATGATTCACAAAAGAATGGTCACTAGTAATTTGATCAATTTGCCTACTATTTATAACGTAAGCTCGAGAATCACCAACATTAGCAATAACAACTACTTTATCGAATACTAATGCACAAACACAAGTCGTACCCATACCATGGTAATCAGGGTTTTCTTGAGCATAATTATAAAGATCAAAATTAATTGCTTTAATGTTCGTACTCAACCATTCTTCAGCTTGATGTTCTTCGATTAAATTTTCCGCTTCAAAGCGTTTTTGTAGTTCATAAGTAACAAACTGACTTGCAATTTCACCAGCTCTATGACCACCCATACCGTCACACAACACTAACATTTGTTGACTAGTTTGGTTATAAAATATACCGCCTGCGTCCTCGTTCTTATCTCTATGTTGTCCAGTATCAGTGAAAAATTGTGCATTTAGCATTGCTCTTACCTCGTTTCTACTTGTCGTTCCTTCGCTCTTAATTGACCACATGCTGCATCAATATCTGATCCTTGTTCACGTCTTATTGTAGCATTGATACCTAATCGTTTTAACTCTTTTTCAAATTTAAAAATATCATCTTTAGGTATTTTGACATAGTTTCTTTCTGGAACATGGTTAACTGGAATTAAATTGACGTGACAATTTAATCCTTTAATAAGATGAGCTAAATCTCTAGCATGTTCTAATTGATCATTTACACCGCCAAACAAACCATATTCAAATGTAATACGACGATTTGTTTTTTCTTGATAGTATTCAATAGCTTCCATTAATTTTTCAACATTATAGGCACGGTTTATAGGCATTAATCTTGAACGAATTTCATCTTTTGCACCATGTAAACTTACTGCAAAATTAATTTGGATATCTTCATCAGCAAAGTCATAAATTCTTGGAATAATTCCTGAAGTAGATACTGTGATATGTCTTGCACCGATATTTAAACTATTATCGTCATTTACAATACGTAAAAAGTCCATCATTTCATCATAATTTTCGAATGGTTCGCCAATACCCATAATAACAATTTGCGATACACGTTCATCTGTTTCGTCTAGTGCTTTTTGTACTGTTAATACTTGAGATACAATCTCTCCTGCTTCTAAATTACGTTTTAATCCGCCTAATGTTGAAGCACAAAATGTACAACCAATACGGCAACCAACTTGTGTTGTTACGCAAACTGAATTTCCATATTCATGTCGCATTAATACAGTTTCAATTGTATAGCCATCTTGTAATTCGAACAAGAATTTGATTGTGCCGTCTCTACTTTCTTGTTTAACAACAGTCGTTAACGTTGTCATTGCAAAGTTGTCTTTTAATAGTTGACGTAAATCTTTTGAAAGATTTGTCATTTCATCAATGCTATCAACACGTTTTTGATATAACCATTCAAAAATTTGTTTTGCTCTAAATTTCTGTTGACCGTGTTCAATTAACCAGTCTTGCATTTCATCGTATCTTAAAGAGTAAATAGACTGCTTCTCAAAATCAGGAAGGAATTTATTTTTCTTTTTCTTTTTTTCAGTAATCATATTAACTTTCCTTTCTTTTAATTCTAGCGATAAAGAATCCATCTGAATGATAGTCTTGGGGGAAGACTTGTAATGTTTTAACCATTTCACCAGTTGTTGGGTGTTGGAATGGTTCAAATTCAAAATCATCATTTTGTTTTAAGAATGTATACACTACATTTTCATTTTCCATTTGTTCTATTGTACATGTTGAATAAACAATTGAACCTCCAGGTTTTAAGTTATGTTTTACATTCTCCAATATTTGTAATTGTAATTCAACTAGTGATTGAATTGTATTTTTCGACTGACTATATTTAATTTCAGGTTTATGTCGTAATACACCGAAACCGCTACATGGAGCATCCACTAAAATTTTGTCATATTGATTTTCATAGGGTTCTGTTGCATCGTGTTGAAAGGCTTTAATATTTTTAAGTCTTAATTTTCTTATATTGAAATCAATGAGTTTTATTTTATGATCATGTATATCTGTCGCATCAACATGCCCTTCTGGAGATAATATTTCAGCAATGTGACACGCTTTCCCCCCAGGTGCACTACATGCATCTAATACAGAATCATTTCTATCTAAATCCATGATATGCGCTACAAACATGGAACTTTTATCTTGAATTGATACTAAACCATCTTTAAAAGCTCTTGAGTTCACAATTGGTTTTCCAGAAATGTGAAGACAGAAAGGTAAAACGTCATCTTTCTTTACTGTATACTCTTCTTTTTCTAACGCACTTATAATGTTATCAATCGAGCCTCTTGTTATATTAGCTCTTACAGTAGTAGCTACTGGTTCTAAAAATGATTGTGCAATTGTCTCTGTTTGTTCCAAGCCGTAATGTGTTACCCAATGGTCAACTAACCACTTAGGTAAACTATATTGAATAGCAATTCTTTTTTTATCATCTTGGATATCATTTATATCTGGTAATTCACTTCTCATAATTGTACGTAGTATACCGTTAACCACATTTCCGGTATAATAACCGCCTTCTTCTTTGGCAATTTCCACCGCTTCATTAATGATTGCGTGATCAGGTACTTTATCTAAGTATACATATTGATAAATACTCATCCAAAGTAATTCACGTACCCAACCTTTGATTTTTGTTTTTAAAAATGGTTTCAAATAAAAATCTAAAGTATATTTACGTTTTACTGTACCGTATACAAGTTCAGTGAATAATCCTTTATCTAAATCACTAATTTCATATGTTGATAGTACTTCATTAATTTCTAAGTTACTATAGGCACCTTCATCTAATATTGCTTGTATTGTCTCAAAAGCGAGACCTCTTATCGAATTTGTCATACTAATTTCTTCCCAACTAGTGATTCTTGAACACCACTTAAATAATTTGCTACTTGCATACGTTTTTTACCGGCTAATTGAATATCAGTTAAAGCAATACATTCATCTGAGGCAGTTGCAACTATAATTGCTTTCTTAGTCGTATCTACAATAGTGCCTGGTTCACCTTTTTTATCTGATACGATATGTGCACCATAAATTTTTAAATTTTTGTCATCCATAATAGTATAGGCAACTGGCCATGGTGATAGACCTCTTATATGATTGTGTATCTCTTGTGCACTACGATTCCAATCGATTTTTTCATCTTCACGACTAATATTTGAAGCAAATGAAGCTTGACTATCATCTTGTTCTACACTGTCATTAGTACCATTTAAAATTGAAGGTAATGTTTCTTTTAATAAATCAGCACCTAAAAAACTTAATTTATCATGCATTGAACCCACATTATCATCTTGTTCAATGTCGATAGCTCGTTGTGAGATAATATTCCCTGCATCTAGTTTTTTCACCATATACATAATCGTTATACCTGTTTCTTTTTCACCATCTATAATCGCTTGATGTATTGGTGCACCACCTCGATATTTAGGTAACAATGAAGCATGTACGTTAATTGCCCCTAGTTTAGGTGTATTTAATAATTGTTCTGGTAAAATTTGGCCAAATGCAGCCGTTACGATAAGGTCTGAATCCATGTTTAATAATGTTTGTAATTCCTCAGATCCTTTTATTTTTTCGGGTTGATATACTGGAATATTATGTTCTACCGCTACTTTTTTTACAGGCGGTGGTGTCATAACGCGTTTTCTACCTACTGGTCTGTCTGGTTGAGTTACTACTGCAATAACTTCATGCTCTGCAATAAGCATTTCTAATACTTTAGTTGAGAAATCTGGTGTTCCCATAAAAATTATTTTACTCATTTTCGAAATATGCCTCCATTTCACTATCACTTAATATACGTTTAGCCTTTTCTGTGAAAAATATGCCATTTAATTGATCAATCATATGTAAAATCATTCTCGCTACATCATCGTACGCTGTTAATTCTACTGAATTTCCGTTAACGTCATTACTTTCAACAACAATCATTTTACTGCGTTCAACTTCGCCATATACATCGGGTAAACTTACTGATCCTTCTAAATCAGTAATCGTTTCAGTTGATTGTTTAATAATTTTAGGATTGATAAGTTGTAATAAGCCTTCCATTTCCATATCAACGATGGCAACTTGTTGGTTAATACCGATTTGATTTGCGCTTAATGCAGATCCTTCCAAGGCATATAAAGTATCTTCAACATCTGTTAGTGTTTGCTTTAATTGATTATCGTATTGTTCTACTTGATGTGCCGGTTGGTTAAATATTGGATGCTCCGCTTTAACTAATTTTTTTACTGACATATTTAACGCTCCTCATTAAAATTCATCAAACCATTATAACTTATATAGTATAAAATTGCGACCTCCCTTATTCAGACTAAAGAATGAGAACGATCTCTTTGACTTTAATACCATATTTTATAAAATATAAATGAGTACTATGTTTAAAAAAAGGGAAGATTAATAAAGACAATTAATTTAAATTGTAAAAAAAGAGGTGAATTAATAATGGAAGTAAACAAAGTGATTTATATTTTATTAGCTGTATTTTTAGGTAGCTTTGGAATTCATAAATTCTATGCTGGTAAAAATATGCAAGGCATTCTACACATTTTATTCTGTTGGACAGCAATACCTCATATTTTAGCTATTATTAGTGCTATCTTAACATTATTCAGACCAGCTGATGAAAATGGTAATGTATTAATGTAATTAAATTAAATTTTTAAGCCATTGAGCGCTGACAACTGTGTTTGTTGTCATGATACTCAATGGCTTTTTTATGTCTACATCATCATTTGTGGGTTGATATCTATTTTTAATGCTAATTTATCTTTAACATACTTGTCATGATAATAATCATCTAAATATGTTAATGCTTTGTGCAATTCTGGTTCTCTTTTATATTTAACTAGAATTTGGAAGCGGTACTCGTTGTTAATTCTTGATAAAGCCGCAGGAGAAGGACCGAGGACAAGGGCTTGATCAGTTAGATGTTGTAACAATATTTTATGAATATGTTTAGAAGCTTCCATTACTTTTTTCATTTCTTTATGTGAAATTGTAAAATTAATTAAAAAGTAATAAGGAGGATACTTACCTAATTTGCGATAACTCATTTCTTGTTGATAAAAAGTTAAATAATCATTTTTCTTAACATCTTCAATTGCGTAATGTTCAGGATTATATGTTTGAATAATTACTTGCCCTTCTTTTTCATGACGTCCTGCTCGTCCAGCTACTTGTGTTAATAGTTGATATGTGCGTTCGCTAGCTCTAAAATCAGGTAAATTTAACATTGTATCTGCATTTAGAACACCTACTAATGTGATATTAGGATAATCTAATCCTTTAGCTATCATTTGTGTGCCTAAAAGAATATCTCCTTTACCATTTTCAAAATCATTAAGTAATTTTTCATGAGCACCTTTACGTGATGTTGTATCTACGTCCATACGAATGATTTTTGCATCTTCGAATTCTTGCTGGAGTAATTCTTCAACTCTTTGTGTACCAGTCCCTACTTGTCTAATATGTTCACTTTCACAATTAGGACATTTATTAGGTGGCGTTTCTTGATAACCACAATAGTGACATTTCAATTGATCAGTTGTTTTGTGATACGTTAATGAAATATCACAGTTTGGACACTGTGGTACGTGACCACAATCACGGCAAAGCATAAATGAAGCATATCCTCTTCTATTTAAAAATAGTACGATTTGTTCATTATGGTCTAAACAATGTTGAATGGCTTGTCTAAGTGTAGAAGAAAACATTGAACGGTTCCCTTCTGCAAGTTCCTCACGCATATCCACAATATTAATAGCAGGCAGCGCTTGATTATTAACACGATTAGGTAATGTTAATAATTGATAAACGTCTTTTTCTGCACGTGCATATGTTTCCAAACTTGGAGTTGCACTTCCTAGTATGACTGGACAATGATGATAACGACTACGCCATTGTGCTATATCTCGCGCATGATATCTTGGATAATCTTCTTGCTTATATGTAGATTCATGTTCTTCGTCTATAATAATTAGACCTAAATTTTTAAATGGAGCAAATATACTTGAGCGAGCACCTACACTGACTTGTGCACGACCATCACGTATCTTTTGCCATTCATCATATCTTTCACCATTTGAAAGACCTGAATGTAACACCGCAACATCATCACCAAATCGGCGTTTAACCCGTAATACCATTTGTGGTGTTAAAGCAATTTCGGGTACGAGCATCATAGCTTGTTTACCTTGATTTAATGCTGTTTCAATAGTTTGTAAGTATACTTCTGTTTTCCCCGATCCTGTGACACCATGTAATAAAAATGTTCTCTCTTCATTTGCATCTATTTTTGCTTTAATCGCATCGAAAGCATTTTGTTGATCATTCGTTAATTGACGATTATTTTCTTTCTCAAAAATACGATTTGCAAAAGGATCTCTTTCAACTTCAGCGTCATACTTTTCTAAATAACCTTTTTTAATTAATGTATCTAAACTTGATTTAGAGAATCCCATTTCATCTAATTCTTTGATAAACACATCTCGGTGTCTTTCATCTAACAAGTAAGCATATAAATCATATTGCTTAATTGATTTTTCTAATTTATTTAAAATTTCGTCTGGATTACCTATATCCGTTACTTTAACAGCACGTTGTGTTTTCTTTTTAATATTTTGCGATAAGATAGTAGTTTCTTTAATGACATGTTGCTTTAATAAATCATCTAAATATCCTAAATCGTTATTTTTTTGTGCATCTTTATAAAAATAATATCCATCTTTATTAAATCTTTTTAAAATAGATTCTGATATGTCATTACCCTTTACAATTTCGAACGCTTTTTGATATTTAGCTTTAATTGCATTAGGCAACATGACTTCTAAAACTGAAATACGTTTTGTTAAATGATAATGACTAAGCCACTCACTAAGTTCAATTAATTCAGGTGTTAATTCTGGTTTGATGTCTTGAATCTCTTTGATTTCTTTAAGTTTACTGAAGTCAATGTCTTCGTCAGGTTGATCTTGAATACTCATAACATACCCTTGAATTGTTCTTGGTCCAAACGGTACTATCACACGTACCCCTATTTGAACGAATGATTGCAATCGTTCAGGTATAATATAGTCAAATTTAAAATCAACACTTTTAGAAGGTATATCTACAATAACCTTTGCTATCATTATTGCCACCTAGTTTCTAATTCATCTAAAATTTCGTTAGCAATTTCAACTTTTTTGCCTTTCTTTATATTGACCATATCTTGGTTTTTAAAATGCATCGTTAATTCATTTTCATCTGAATTAAAACCAATTGATTTATCACCAACATTATTGGAAATAATCACATCCGCATTTTTTCTTTTTAATTTATCTTGAGCATATTGTTCAATATTTTGAGTTTCTGCAGCAAAACCAACTAAATACTGATCCTGTTTATGTTCACCAAGATACTTAAGAATATCCTGAGTACGTTTAAATTTTACAGTTAAATCGCCATCTTGCTTTTTCATTTTATGATCTAACACTTCAGATGGAGTGTAATCAGATACAGCTGCGGCTTTAATAACGATATCTTGAGTATCATAGTATTGTAATGTTTCTTCAAACATCTCTTTTGCACTTTCAACTCGAATAACATTCACACCTTTAGGATCATCTAATTGGGTTGGCCCACTAACTAGCGTGACATTAGCACCACGTTTTTGTAATGCAGTTGCTATTGCGAATCCCATTTTTCCTGATGAACGATTTGATACAAATCTAACTGGATCGATGACTTCAACTGTAGGACCTGCAGTAACAAGAGCATTTTTACCTTTAAATGAACTTTCAATTTGTGTCTCATGTTGATTAAAGTATTGATTAATGACTGACACAATTTGTAAAGGTTCTTCCATACGTCCTTTAGCAACATATCCGCACGCTAAATAACCGTCCCCAGGTTCTATAAATTGGTACCCATCAGATTTTAAAGTCTCTATATTATGTTGTGTTCGTTTATTTTCGTACATGTGTACATTCATAGCTGGAGCGATAAATGTTTGTGTTTCTGTTGCTAATAAAGTTGACGTTATCATATCATCTGCAATACCGACACTTAACTTTGCAATTGTATTTGCAGTCGCTGGCGCTACGATAATAACATCTGCCCAATCGCCAAGTGCAACGTGTTGGATTTCTTGAGGATTTTCTTCTTTAAAAGTATTTGTATAAACTGGATTTTTACTAATAGATTGAAAGGCTAATGGTGTAACAAATTCTTGTGCATGATTTGATAACATCACACGTACTTCATAACCTGCTTGAGTTAATTTACTAGTTAAATCTATAGCTTTATATGCAGCTATACCGCCCGTAACCGCTAATAAAATATGTTTCATTATTGTGTTCTCCTTAAATACATTTTCAATTCAATCAATTTATTTCCCTGATTAGAACTTTGCTCGTTTGTTTATTCAACAAGATGTTATTCAAATTTATATTAATTATACACAAATTATCAATGATATTAAAAAAACACACCTTATATAAGTGATATATTCATTACAACTCATGTAATAACATATCTCAAAAAAGGTGTGTACATTTATTTTAATGTGATTATCCTAAAAATTCGTTAGGAATAACTGGTGAAACTTTACCATCAGCAATTTCTTCTAGTGCTTTACCAACAGGTTTAGCTGAAATGTATTTACTTTCTAAAGCTGTTTCTGGTTTTTCATCTAATTCACGAGCTCTTTTTGCAGCAGTAGTAGCGATAAGATATTTAGATGTAATCTTACCTGTTAATTGGTTTAAAGGTGGATTTAACATTATTTTTTTGCCTCCAGTATCATTTTTCTATATTTAGCTTCTATTCTTTCACGTTTAAGGTGTTCAGCTTCGACGATTGATTGAATTTTGTTTTTGGCTAACTCTACTTCATCGTTAACCACAACATAATCATATAAATTCATCATTTCTACTTCTTTTCGTGCTTCGCTAACACGACTTTGAATTTTCTCATCTGATTCTGTCCCTCTACCTACTAAACGATCTCTTAAATCATCTAGACTTGGTGGAGCTAAGAAAATAAATAATGCTTCAGGGAATTTCTTTCTAACTTGTTTTGCACCTTCGACTTCAATTTCTAGAAATACATCATGTCCTTGGTCCATCGTATCTCTAACATATTGAACAGGCGTACCATAGTAATTACCTACATACTCGGCATATTCAATAAATTGATCATCTTTAATTAATGCTTCAAATTCATCTTTTGTTTTGAAGAAGTAATCTACACCATCAATTTCACCCTCGCGCATGCTACGAGTAGTCATCGATATAGAATACTTATACGAAGTATTGGGATCTTCAAATATTTTCTTTCTAACAGTTCCTTTACCTACACCAGAAGGACCTGAAAGAACTATTAACAATCCTTTTTCATTATCCATGCCTTACGACCTTTCTAAGCTATTCTTCTATTATTTAAATATGATATCATATTGCACTTGAAATTGTATAGAGATACTTTTAGCGACTCATTATACATTTTTCATAATAAGTTAAATTAAACAAGAATCATGACCGTACGAATGATGCATGTTACAATAATGAGAATGAATAATAAGAAGGTGGCAGATATCAATGGCATATGATGGCCTATTTACAAAACAGATGGTTGATTCCTTACAAGATTTAGTTACAGGACGCATCCATAAAGTTAATCAACCCGAAAATGATACGATAATTATTGTTGTACGCCAAAACCGTCAAAATCATCAACTACTTTTATCTATACATCCAAGCTTTTCAAGGTTGCAATTAACGAATAAAAAATATGATAATCCATTCGACCCACCTATGTTTGCTCGTGTCTTCCGTAAACATCTAGAAGGTGGCATTATTAAAGCTATTCGTCAAATTGGTAATGATAGACGTGTAGAAATTGATGTACAAAGTAAAGATGAAATCGGCGATACTATGTATAGAACGATTATATTAGAAATTATGGGTAAACATAGTAATTTAATATTAGTTGATGAAAATCGAAAAATCATCGAAGGATTTAAACATCTTACACCTAATACAAACCAATATCGTACAGTAATGCCTGGTTTCCAATATGAAGCCCCTCCAACTCAACATAAGTTAAACCCTTATGAAGTGTCAGGTTCTGAAGCATTAAAACATATTGATTTCAATGCAGGTAAAATTGCTAAACAACTGTTAAATACTTTCGAAGGTTTTAGCCCGTTAATTACAAATGAAATCGTTAATCGTCGTCAGTTTATGACGCCCGAGACTTTACCTGAAGCATATGATGAAGTCATGGCTGAGACACTAGAAACACCTACCCCTGTATTTCATAAAAATCATCAATCTGGTAAAGAAGATTTTTACTTCATGACTTTAAATCAATTTTATGATGATATAGTAACTTATGACTCTTTAAATGATTTATTAGATCGTTATTATGATGCACGAGGAGAACGTGAGCGCGTCAAACAACGTGCTAATGATTTAGTGCGTTTTGTCCAACAACAACTTCATAAATATCAAAACAAATTAAGCAAACTCATGCATGAATATGAAGGAACTAAAGATAAAGATAATTATCAATTGTATGGGGAATTAATAACAGCAAATATTTATCGTATAAATCAAGGAGACGAATCTGTAACAGTACTCAATTATTATAATAATGAAGAGATTACAATTCCCTTGAATCCAACGAAATCTCCTTCTGTTAATGCACAATATTATTATAGACAATACAATCGTATGAAAACGCGTGAACATGAACTTCAACGTCAAATTCAGTTAACTAAAGAAAACATTGACTATTTCACTGGTATTGAACAGCAATTAGAACATATAACGGTAAATGAAATCGATGATATTCGTGACGAATTAGCAGATCAAGGATTTATGAAACAGCGTAAAAATGTTAAGAAAAAGAAAAATGCTAAAATACAGCTTCAATCTTATCTTTCAACAGATGGAGATACGATATTAGTAGGTAAAAATAATAAACAAAATGATTATCTCACTAATAAAAAAGCACAGAAAAATCATATATGGTTCCATACGAAAGACATCCCAGGTTCGCATGTTGTTATTCTAAATGATTCACCTTCAGAAGAAACTATTAAAGAAGCGGCTATGCTCGCTGGTTACTTCTCTAAAGCTGGAAATTCAGGTCAAATTCCTGTTGACTATACCGAAATAAAACATGTCCATAAACCTTCTGGTGCAAAACCAGGATTTGTCACTTATGACAAGCAAAAAACTTTATATGCAACTCCAGATTATGATCATATTCAACATATGAAATCTGAAAGTTTAACTTAATTTAAATATAAAGAGGACTGATTACGCATATATGAAGTGCACCCCAAAAGTTAGACTTAAAATCTAACTTTATGGATTTCAGCACAATATATGACACGTAACCAGTCCTTTTTAATTATATAAATATTTTGTTAGTGCTTATCTGGTAATGCAAGTTGGAAACTGACACCAAATTTATCTTGTACCCATGCAAATTCGCGATATGGTGGCATTTCAGTTTTAGGCATTAAAATAGCGCCTTCTTTTTTTAGTCCACTGAAAAGTCTTTCCATTTCCATTGTATCTTTAACAGTGACATAAAGTGACATTGCAGGATTCATTGGTAATTCTTCTCCATTGTTTGCATCAATAGCCATAAAAACTTGACCATTTAGTGTGAATATCGAATGTTGAACAGTTCCAGGTGTTCCAGGTCCATCTTCATCATATTTAACCATCGTTATAATTTCACTATCTTCAAATAAGCTTGTATATAAATTAATTGCTTCTTCTGCTTGATCATTAAACATTAAAAATGTCGTTATTTTTGGTATTTCCATTTTAATCCCCCTATAAGTGTTGTTTAAATTATTATCAATACTTATCCATAGTTTAACATGCGTGTCTTAATTTTGTTGACTATACCCACTTTTAAGATTTTAGCTATTTATAATATTTTTGTTAGATGTAGTTTTTTAATTTTGACTTATATGTTTGAACGGTTAAAATTAAATTAAGTGAAAAGGAGGCCATAATATGACACATTTACTTATTCCTCTATTGATATTAGTAATTGTTTTACTAATTGGATGGCTATTAACTAAATTATTTATTCGTTAAAGTAATATAAAAAAGAAACGGCGTTAGAGTGTTGTTAAACTGATGTGCCCTTATAAAGTTAGATTTTTAGTACAACTTTAGGGTTCAGTACAAACATTGACTAATCGCCGTTTTTTTAATTCATTGCTTTTAAATTAATAATCATGTAGTTTAAATCATTATTTCGGACTACAATTCACCTTTAGTACGTAAGTTTTCCTTTGCTTTTTTGAAAATATCACTTGTATGTTCAAAAGCATTATAATTCATTTCTTTTTGAAATTTGGATACTGTACTTTCATTTTCTTGGACATCGAGTTGAGTTGTATTTCTAAAATCTTCCCGTCGACTTAAAAATGCATTGCAGTGTTTTAATGACGAGTACAGATGATTATCATGTTTCTGCTTTAACATTTTACATCCCACCTATAAACCTATCTTATGATAAGTTATCTCTCCAATCAACTAAAGTCTGAATGTCATTTTCAGAAATTTCTCCACGCTCTTTTGCTACTTCAATCAATTCATTATAATTACTTAAAGTGTAAAAAGGAATTTGTGCTTGTTTGAATGTATCATCTGCTTTAGCTAGACCATAAGTAAATATGGCAACAACGCCTAACACTTCTGCGCCAGCTTCTTTAAGGGCATCTACTGCTGTTACTGATGATCCACCAGTAGAAATTAAATCTTCAACAACCACTACTTTTTTGCCTTTACTTTTGGCACCTTCAATTTGATTTTGTTTACCATGGCTTTTACTTTTCGAACGAACATAGTTCATTGGTAACTCCATTTTTTCTGAAATATACGCAGCATGTGGTATACCTGCTGTTGCAGTACCAGAAATAATTTCTACGTCTTCAAATTTTTCATTAATAAGTTTGATTAAACCATCTCTAATAGCATTTCGTACTTCTGGATAGCCTAATGTTACTCTGTTATCGCAATAAATTGGTGATTTAATACCTGAACTCCATGTAAATAAATCATTTGGTGATAATGATACTGCTTCAATATCTAGTAGTGATTTTGCAATTTCTTTAGCCATTTAACCTAACCAACTTTCTTTTATTTTTTGATAACTTTCAACTGGATTGTCACTTTGAGTAATTGGTCGACCAACAACAATATGTGTTGATCCTAATTTTTTAGCTTGCTCCGGTGTAGTGATTCGTTTTTGATCATTTTGCGCAGCACCTTGAGGTCTAATGCCAGGCGTTACCTTCATAAAATCTTCGCCTAATTCTTTAGTTAACAATTCCGCTTCCAATGGTGAGCAAACGACACCATCAAGACCTGCTTGTTGAGTCAATCGAGCATAATTTAGAACTGCTTCTTCAATCGTTGTTTGTATATTTTGTTCATTATTTAACTGTTCTTGAGTTGTTGATGTTAATTGAGTAACAGCAATGATTTTTATATCTTTGTTGTGTTGACGTAATCCTTCAATAGCTGCTTCCATCATCGTCTTACCACCAGCTGCATGAACATTTACTAAATCTACATCTAATTTTGCTAACCCTTGCATTGCTTTATTTACTGTATTGGGGATGTCATGTAATTTTAAATCAAGAAATATACTATGACCTCTATCTTTAATTGATTTAATTAAATCAGGTCCTGTTTGATAAAATAATTCCATTCCAACTTTTACAAATAATGGTTCATTAAATTGATCTAAAAATGCATTAACTTTATCTGCAGATTCAAAATCTAATGCAATAATTGGTAATTGTTTCATTATGTACTCCTTATATTGAAAGTTCTTCAATCAAAGTCTAATAACTAAGAATTGAAGAACTTATCTAAATTAAAATGTAGTTTCAAAATATTAAATTATATTGAATTAGTTTACATATTTCGCATCGTAAATGTCATACTCTCAATAACATTAGTTAAAGCGCTAGCAGTATCTAATGATGTTAAACATGGAATACCATTTTCAACTGTTGTACGACGAATTTGGAATCCATCTCTTTCCACTTCTTTACCTTTTGTCATTGTGTTAATAACGATTTGAACGTCACCATTTTGAATACGTGTAAGCAAGTCATTTTCTCCACCGATTTTGCCTACAACTTCTGCTGGTATATTATTTTGTTTTAATTTTTCAGCAGTCCCCTTAGTTGCTAGAATCTTATAACCTACTTCATTAAGACGGTGTGCAATTTTGACTATTTCGTCTTTATCTTTATTGCTTACTGTCATTAATACTGTACCGTGATCTTTGACTTCAAATCCACTACCAGTTAACCCTTTGTATAGCGCTTTTTCTAATGTTTGATCTTTACCCATTACTTCACCTGTAGATTTCATTTCAGGCCCTAGAGTAATGTCTACATTTTTCAGTTTATTAAAGCTAAATACTGGTGCTTTAACAAATACACCTTCTGAATACGGTTGAATACCTTCTTTATAGCCTAAAGATGATAATTTCGTACCCATGATTGCTTGCATAGCTAATTGTGCCATTTGAATGTCAGTAATTTTACTTAAAAATGGTACTGTTCGACTTGAACGAGGATTTACCTCTAGAACATAAACACCATCATGTGCAATTACAAATTGAATATTGATTAATCCAATAATATTTAAACCTTTAGCTAATCTAATTGTGTAATCTTCAAGTGTTTTAATTTCTTCTTGAGATAGTGTTTGAGGTGGGTATACTGCAATAGAATCACCACTGTGTACACCTGCACGTTCAATATGTTCCATTATTCCTGGAATAATGACTGTTTCTCCATCTGAAATAGCATCGACTTCAATTTCTTTACCAGTTAAATATCTATCAACTAATACTGGATGTTCTGGACTAGCTTTAACAGCTTGTGTCATATAATTTTCTAACTCATCATCACTATCTACAATTTCCATAGCACGACCACCAAGCACATAAGATGGTCTAACTACAACTGGATATCCAATATTACGCGCGTTTTCTAACGCTTCTTTTGGTGATGTTGCAGTTTTACCTTGAGGTTGTGGTACATCGATAGTATGAAGTAATGCTTCAAATTCTTTTCTATCTTCAGCACGGTTTAAGTTTTCTAAAGAAGTTCCTAGTACTTGTACGCCATGTTTTGCTAATTTGTCAGCAAGGTTAATTGCTGTTTGTCCACCAAACTGTACAACTACACCTTTAGGTTTTTCAAGATTAATAATACTCATTACATCTTCTTCTGTTAATGGTTCAAAATATAATTTATCTGAAATTGAAAAATCTGTTGATACAGTTTCAGGGTTATTATTTACAATAATTGCTTCATAACCAGCATTTTGTATTGCCCAGACAGCATGAACTGTTGCATAGTCAAATTCTACACCTTGTCCAATTCGAATAGGTCCAGATCCTAATACAAGAATTTTTTCTTTATCAGTAACAATAGATTCATTTTCAGTTTCATAAGTACCATAGTAATAAGGTGTTGTAGACTCAAATTCAGCAGCACATGTATCTACCATTTTGTACACTGGAGTAATATTATTTTCAATTCGTAATTGATAAACTTCTTCTTCTGTCATATCAAAACGATGTGCAATAACTCTATCACTGAATCCATAATCTTTAGCATATTTAAGGTATTCTAAATCACCTTGATGTGCTTTAAGTTCATGTTCAATGTTGATAATATTTTGGAATTTATTTAAGAAGAAATAATCAATTTTAGTCATTTCATGAATTTCTTCTAAAGTTGTTCCACGACGTATGGCCTCACCTATAAAGAATAATCTTTCATCATCTTGATGACTAATACGTTCTTTAATGTAGTCTAAATCAAAGCTTTCACCGTTTGGTAATCCTAAATGATGTACGCCGTATTCTAATGAACGAATCGCTTTTAATAAAGATTCTTCATATGTGCGTCCTATTGCCATTACTTCTCCAGTTGCTTTCATTTGAGTACCTAATTCACGCTCACCTTTTTCGAATTTATCAAATGGGAAACGTGGTATTTTTGAAATAACGTAGTCTAGTGTAGGTTCAAATGCAGCATAAGAAGTTCCAGTAATTGGATTTAACATTTCATCTAGTGTTAAACCTACAGCAATTTTGGCTGCTAACTTCGCAATTGGATAACCTGTTGCTTTAGATGCTAATGCTGATGAACGAGATACACGTGGGTTTACTTCAATAATGTAATAGTTGTATGAATCTGGATCTAAAGCTAGTTGTACGTTACATCCACCTTCAATTCCTAAAGCGCGAATAACTTTTAATGACACATCACGTAGCATTTGATATTCGACGTCTGATAGTGTCTGACTTGGCGCAACAACAATTGAGTCACCAGTGTGTATACCAACTGGGTCAATATTCTCCATATTACAAACTACGATTGCATTATCATTTTTATCACGCATAACTTCATATTCAATTTCTTTAAATCCAGCAATTGATTTTTCAATTAAACATTGTGTAGCAGGACTATAATGAAGACCATTGGTAACAACTTCTTTTAAGTCATCATCGTTGTAGCAAATACCGCCACCAGTTCCTCCCATTGTGAATGCAGGACGAACGATTAATGGATAGCCAACTTCTTCTTTAAATTTAAAAGCTTGTTCTACTGTATTTACGATGTCACTTTCAGGTACTGGAACATTTAAATCATTCATTAACGTTCTAAATAATTCACGGTCTTCAGCTTGTTGAATTGATTCTAATTCAGTACCAAGTAACTTCACATTATTTGCGGCTAATACACCACTATCGTGTAATTGAATAGCCATATTCAAACCAGTTTGACCACCTAATGTAGGAAGTAATGCATCGGGTTGTTCTTTGCGAATAATACGTGCAATAAAATCGTGTGTTAATGGTTCAATATAAACTTTATCTGCAATTTCTTTATCTGTCATAATCGTCGCTGGATTTGAGTTAACTAATATAACTCTATATCCTTCTTCTTTAAGTGCAAGACAAGCTTGAGTTCCTGCATAATCAAATTCCGCAGCTTGCCCAATAATAATTGGACCCGATCCTACTACTAAAATTGTTTGAATATCGTTACGCTTAGGCATTTACATTACGCTCCTTTTCTATGAACTCGTTCATCATTGTTATAAATTCATCAAATAAATAATTCGAATCGCTTGGGCCTGGTCTTGCTTCAGGATGATATTGAACAGAAAAAGCAGGTAAAGTCTTATGTCTTAAACCTTCAACAGTTCCATCATTTAAAGCAATATGAGTAACCTCTAAATCAGTGTTTTCTAAAGAATCTTTATCGATTGAATAACCATGGTTTTGACTTGTAATGTCAACTTTACCTGTTTTTAAGTTTTTAACAGGATGGTTAGCGCCTCGATGACCAAACTTCATTTTGAATGATTTAGCACCTTGGGATAATGCGAATAATTGGTGTCCTAGGCAAATTCCAAAGAATGGAATTTTACCAAGAATACCTTTAATCATTTGAATAGCTACTTCTACTTCATCTGGATCTCCAGGTCCATTTGATAGCATTACGCCATCTGGTGACATCTTCAATATTTCTTCAGCAGATGTGTCGTATGGCACAACTGTCACATTGCACCCTCGCATATTTAATTCTCGTACAATATTTTGCTTTTTACCAAAGTCAAGAAGTACAACGCTTAAATCTGCTCCAGTAGATACATAAGGTGTTTTTGTAGAAACAGTTGATACTTCGTCTCTAGGTAATTCAGTTGTTTTAAGATGTTCAACTAAGCTTTCAATTTCATCTTTGTTATCTGTAAATCCAGCTCTTAATACACCATGTTGGCGAATTTTACGTGTGATACTTCTAGTATCAACACCTGAGATACCAGGTATTTGATATTGAACTAATACTTCATGTAATGTCTTTTGATTACGGAAATTACTTGGATGTGTACTTGCTTCTTTGACTACTACACCATTTAATGTAGGTGTTAAAGATTCAAAGTCATCTCTATTAATTCCATAATTTCCAATTAATGGATACGTAAATGTAATAATTTGACCTGTATATGAAGGGTCAGAAATTGTTTCTTGATAACCTGTCATTGCTGTGTTAAAAACAATTTCACCAATCGATAATTCATCTGAACCTAGCTGGTATCCTTCATAATAAGAACCGTCTTCAAATACTAGATAACGTTTTGAAAGCATTTATTTTTCCTCCTTAAATACAACTTCACCTTTTATCATAGTTAATACGGGATGTCCGTATACTTTCTCACCAATAAATGGTGTATTGTCAGCTTTTGATAAGAAATCTTCACTTCTAATTTCTTTTTCATTTTCTAAATCAATAATAGTAATATCAGCATAACTATCTTTGTGTAGTTTTCCGTAGTTAAGATTAAAGATTGTAGCTGGTTTAATTGTTAAATAATCAATTAATTGTTTTAATGACCAATTACCATTTCTTACGAAGTGTGTATATAGTAATGGGAATGCTGTTTCACTACCTACAATTCCAAATGGTGCTTTAGTCATAGGTTGTTCTTTTTCTTCTTTAGCGTGTGGCGCATGGTCTGTAGCAATACAATCAATTGTACCGTCTAATAATCCTTCTAATAATGCGTCACGATCTTCTGTACTTCTTAATGGTGGATTCATTTTATAATTAGCATCATCACCTGGAACATCATTTTCTGTTAATAATAAGTGATGTGGCGTTACTTCAGCTGTAACATGAATGCCTGCTTTTTTAGCATCGCGAATAACACGGACACTTTCTTTAGTTGATACGTGACAAACATGATAATGACATCCTGCTGCTTCAGCTAATAAAACATCTCTTGCAATTTGAACTGATTCACAAACATTTGGAATACCAGGAATACCTAGTTCTTCACTACGTTTACCTTTATGCATAGCGCCGCCATAAATTAAGCTATTGTCTTCACAATGAGCAACAATTGGCTTTTTAACTTTAGCAGCTTGCTTCATAGCAGCGTACATCATACTCGCTTGTTGTACACCGACGCCATCGTCTGTGAACGCAAACACACCTTCTTTAGCTAAAGCTTCGAAATCCACTAACTCTTTACCAGCTTGTCTAGTTGTAATTGAAGCATAGGGTAATACGCGAACTTGAGCTGTTTCAGAAATTCTTTCTCTTAACGCTCTTACATTTTCAACTGAATCTGGTACTGGTCTTGTATTAGGCATAGGGCAAATTGTAGTAAATCCACCTCTAGCTGCTGCTTTTGTACCTGTTTCAATTGTCTCTTTGTGTTCACCACCTGGTTCACGTAAATGCACATGTACATCTACAAATCCTGGTGCGATTAAATTTCCTTTAGCATCAATGACTTCAATATCGTCAGATGATGCATCTATTTTAGTACTGATCGTTTTAATTCTTTTACCTTCGATTAAAATATCTGTATTTTTCAATTTTCCGTTCTTAATAATTTTACCGTTTTTAATTAATTTCATGATTCAAATACCCCTTCCTTATTGTAAAAGCTCATCAATAACTGCCATTCTCAAATACATACCGTTTTCCATTTGCTTAAATATTCGAGACTTAGGTGCCTCTACCAATTCGCTTTCGATTTCTACTCCTCTATTTACAGGAGCCGGATGCATGACAATAGCTTCTTCTTTTAATTTATCATATCTTTCCCTAGTTAACCCATATTGTTGATGATAATTTTCAGCTTCAAAATTGGCCTTTCCAGTAATACCATGTCTTTCATGCTGAACTCTTAGCAACATCACAATATCTACTTGGTTAATCACATCATCAATATTTACATATGATGCCTCTATTGTATCGTCTACCCATTCTTCGGGGCTCGCGAACATTACATTTGCACCTAATGCTTTTAAACTATGAAAATTACTTCTAGCTACTCGAGAATTTTTGATGTCACCACAAATTAATACATTTAGACCTTCAAATTTTCCATACTCTTCATAAATTGTCATTAAATCAAGTAAACTTTGTGTTGGATGTTGACCACTACCATCCCCACCGTTAGCTATAGGGATATTTAAATTATTTAATTCTTCATAATATGCATTTTGAGAATGTCTAATTACAAGTAAATTAACACCAATACTTTCTAAAGTTTTACAAGTATCATACAAGGATTCACCCTTTTGAACTGATGATGTACTTGTCTCAAAATTAACTAAATTCAATCCTAACTTTTGTTCGGCAACTTCAAAACTACATTTTGTTCTAGTTGAATTTTCAAAGAACAAATTAGCTACAAATTTATCTTTGTATTGCGGTACATTAACTTCTCCAGATTTAAATTGACTTGCTTTTTTAACTAAGCTAAAAATTTCATCGTTTGATAAATCTTCCATTGATAATAAATGTTCCATTGTTTGCCTCCTCAGTTAAACTGATTATTTTTTAGGTAAGATTAAATTTAAAATAATACCTGATAATGCTGATAATGCCATTCCTTCAAGCTGAAGATTTATGCCAATACCTTTTAAATTGATAAGTAGATTTCCAATACCAATTACTAAAATGACAGATGCTATTACCAAGTTTCTATTGTTAGCAAAATCAACATTACTCTCAACAATCATTCTTAAACCACTTGCGGCGATAATACCGAATAATAGTATAGATACACCACCCATGACTGGTGTTGGTATTGAAGAAATAAGTGCTGTGAATTTTCCTATAAATGCGAGTACTATCGCTATGACAGCTGCGCCACCAATAACGTAAATACTATAAATTTTAGTAATCGCTAGAACGCCAATGTTCTCACCGTATGTTGTACTTGGTGGTCCTCCGATAATACTTGCAACCATCGTTGATACACCGTCACCGATAATTGATTTGTCTAATCCTGGATCTTTAAAGAAATTTTTACCTACAATTTTATTAATGACCATTTGATGTCCAATATGTTCACTAACTGTCACAAAAACTACTGGTATCATCACTAGTACCAATCCTAGGTGAAACGATGGTACATAATCTTTAAATGGTAGATAAATATCTGGGAAATCTAACCATTTAGCTTTAGCTATTGGCGCAAATTTTACTAATCCCATAAATATTGAAACGATATAACCTACAATAATACCGATTAAAACTGGTATGAGGGATAAGAATCCTTTGAAAAAACCTTGCACAATAATAGTTACTATTAAAGTGATTAACGCTACTACTAAATAACTTAAATTGTAACCTTTCATGTCTCCTGAATTTTCATACATTGCCATGTTTACTGCTGTAGGTGCAAGACTTAAACCGATAACCATGATTACTGGTCCAACCACAACAGGTGGTAATAATTTCATTAGCCATTCTGTTCCACTAAATCGTATACATATACCGATAATGACGTACATTAATGCACTCATGAATAATGCAACTAACATGTCTCCTAAACTATGTGTACTTAACCCAGTAATGATTGGAGTGATAAAAGCGAAACTAGAACCCAAATAAGCAGGTATTTTGGCTTTTGTTATTAATATGTATAATAATGTTCCGATTCCAGATGCTAATAATGCAGCTGATATTGGTAGTCCTGTTAAAAATGGTACAAGTACAGTCGATCCAAACATCGCAAATAAATGTTGTAAACTTAAGAATGCCCATTGGCCTGCTTTTGGTTTATCTTTAACATCTAATACTGGTTTTACTGTACGTTCAAACATTTGTTCATTTTCCATAATGATTCATTTCCTCTCATAAAAAAATCTCTTTACATACAGTTATGCAAAGAGACTAAAGTCAATGATATGAATCATAAGCAATATGTATCTATAGTCATATAAGTTTACATAACTATATTACAGTTAGTTAAATGCTTATATAATTCAATTCACCTTTTTCAGTCTCTCGTACTGTTTTAAAAGGATATATTATTCAATTACTACCGCATTCGTTGAATCCTTTTTCGTTAAGAATACTTTCACTGATTCATCTCGTGCAGTAGGTATATTTTTCCCTACAAAATCTGCTCGAATTGGAAGTTCTCTATGGCCTCGATCAACAAGTGTTGCCAAACCAATTTTAATTGGTCTAGAGTGTAATAGTATAGCATCTAATGACGCTCTTACAGTTCTTCCTGTATATAAAACATCGTCCACGATGACAACAACTTTTCCTGTGATGTCTACATCAATCTCAAATGCTTTATCAAAAGATTGCTTTGAAACTTGATCAATGTCATCTCGAAATTGTGTAATATCAATTGTACCTGTTGGAACAAGTTGTTGCTCAATCATATTAATTTTTTCTTGAATACGGTAAGCAAGGTAAGCACCTCGCGTTTTAATGCCCAATAATACTAAATCTTCTGTACCTTTGTTATACTCAAGAATTTCATGTGCAATTCGAGTTACTGTACGTTGTATTGCTGCTTCATCCATAATGATGCGTTCAGACATTTCCTCACCTCATAAATTAACATGAAAAAAACCTCACATCTTTAACAAGACATGAGGTTGATATATAGATAATGTGTAATTGAGATATAATCACATACACATTTTCATTCATTTACATGAGTTACAATTCTTTAAAAAACTTTCTATAAAAGTATATAAAGGTAGTAACATTAATGTAGATTAAGTATCATTTTCATGTCTTTGAAGCCTCTCTGGACTTACATTTAAAGACTTACGATTTTTTTATTTAAACTGTTATTAGTTTAATCCTAAAACTATAATTAGTCAACGGTCATATGAATATTTTTTTATTTATCTTTATAAGTTTATGACTTATGTCTAGACTTTAATTAAAAGTTTCTCAACTCAAATATTGAACTATATGATTTATCAAACTATATTAAGCATCTCTTTTTCTAATATCATCTAATAAATCTTCAAATTCTTGTGGTAATTTAGCTGTTTTTTCAATATATTCATGAGTTACTGGATGTTCAAAACCAATGACTCCTGCGTGTAAAGCTTGTCCACCAATATCTAATGTTTTCTTAGGACCATATTTAGGGTCCCCAACTAATGGGAATCCAATATATTTCATATGTACACGGATTTGGTGAGTACGACCTGTTTCTAACTCGCACTCAATTAATGTGTAGTCTTTAAAATGTTCTAATACATTGAAATGTGTTACTGCTTCTTTTCCATCATCTACGACAGCCATAGCTTGGCGGTCTTTTTTATTACGTCCAATAGGTGCGTCTACAGTTCCATAATCATGTGGAATATTGCCATGTACTAATGCGACATATTTACGTTTAACTGATTTCGCCATTAATTGCTCAACTAAGCCTCGATGCGCAATATCATTTTTAGCAACCATTAACAATCCTGAAGTATCCATATCAATTCTGTGAACGATGCCTGGGCGTATTTCACCATTAATACCTGATAAATCTTTAATTTGATACATCAATCCATTGACTAAAGTACCTGTATAATGACCAGGTGATGGATGAACAACCATACCTTTAGGTTTATATACAATAGCTACATCGTTATCTTCATAAAAAATATCAAGATTTAAATTTTCTGGCGTGATATCCGCTTCTACGACCTCTTGTTCTGTTACGATAATATGATCGTTTTGTTTAACTTTATAGTTTGGTTTTACCACTTTATCATTTACTTTTACTAAATCTTCTTTGATCCAATCTTGAATCTGACTACGTGACCAATCGCTATTCAATTCAGGTAATACTTTATCTAATCTTTGACCTACATAATTATTATCTGAAATTTGATATTCATATGTTTCCATTACCTTACCTCCTATTCTTTATTTGTTGTATCTTTAAGTAAAGCTATAATTATTAAAATTACACCAATTGTTAAACTTGAATCGGCAATATTAAATATTGGAAAATCATATCCAAAAATATTTGTGTCGATAAAATCAACAACTTCTCCATTAAACAAACGATCTATAAAATTCCCTAAAGCGCCTGCGAACAACAAACTAACAGCTAATTGCATAAATAAATTGTACTTAGCTTCTTTAATAAAGAATAATACGAGTATGATTAATATAATTACTGTAATGATATAAAAGAAAAACATTTTTCCACTTAAAATACCCCAAGCAGCACCATTATTTCTATGGGATGTTATATTTAAAAAATTTGGTATTACTTCGTAGGAATCCCCTATTTTCATTGAACTAGCAATTATCCATTTTGTTATTTGGTCAATGACTAAAATAAAAATGACTACGAATAATGAAATACCAGTATAATATTTCTTTTTCATTCATGTGCCTCCATTCAAAACCATTCATCACTTTTTTACAACATCTTTTATTATATCTTAATCAAGTATATAAAAACAGGATAGCCTAAAAATAAATACGATGTACATAATGAAATAATTTTATTTGCTAATCGGCATTATTATGAGTATCGATATGTTGTTCTTAATTATGCTTTTTCATTATTTTTAGGATGTATATACTGATAGTGATCTACATCAAAACTTGGAATTGTTCTATCTGTAATTTCATAAGCTTTTTTAAAATTCATCTCAGAAATTTGAAGTGATCCATCTTGATTTATTTTTTCAATATATGCTACGTGCCCATATTTTCCTTTAGTTGTTTGTAATATCGACCCTTTTTTAGGTTGATGATTGACTTTGTAATCATCTTTTTCAGCATTTTTAGCCCATTCTTTTGCATCAGACCATGTGTTCTCAATTTGATGGTGATCTTCTTTGACTTTATCAAAAACATAATACGTACATTGACCTTTTTGATAAGTATTATATTTCATTGGATTGATTTCTAATAAATGATTTTTGGGCTCTGTCATATCTTGATTATTTAATCCATCTATTATTGCAGCTATCGTAATACATATAGTCACTATAAACATTAAAGTTATACTTTTTTTCACTGAATCACTCTTCTTTTATATAATTAAACCTAAAATATATGCCATCCGGCCCTTTAACATTCAAATGGGTCGTTTCTGGATAATGAAAATCTACAAGTGCTAAGCCATAAGAATGAGAATTATCAACGCGTTTAGTTCCGGATATCCATTGATTTATAGCTAAATGATGGTGGTAATGTTGAGATGATAAAAAGAATGAATAGTCATCCATATATGCTGATTCTTCTAAACCAAAATAATTTAAATAATAATCTTTGACTTCAGATATACGTACCGTCTTTAAATGTAACGTACCAATTTTAGCCTCATCTGGAATGCCTTGCCACTTTTCGTCTGAAACTTCATTTAATAAACGTGGGACGTTAATTGGCACAATATTAAGCAATGCTTTATCATCCTCATAATGCCATGACTCAAAATCTTGATCGACATAAAATTTCAAACCGTTGCCTTCAGGATCTTCAATAAACAAAGACGTTGAAACACTTTGTTCTCCACCGTTAACAGGTATTTCATAATCGCTCAATTGTACTAATAAATCAGCTAAATCAGATAGCGTTGGCAACATGATTCCTAAATTAAATAACCCAGCTTCTGACATTAATGGTTCTCGTCCATTAGTAATTTCATTTAACGTAATGAATGTATTTGACATTCCTACTTCATATTGAATGCTCGTCATCGTTTCGTTAACAATATTTAACCCTAATATTTCTTCATAAAAAGGTTTAAGTTCATCTTTATCTCTTACATTTATAGTTATTCCATTTACAAAATTTGCATTCTTATTATGAAACATACATACTACCTCTTTCATAAAGCTTATCTATAAATTTAACTCATTATTGAAATTATTATCAGTAACATCCATATTTTTAATATTATGCTAAAAATTTATACTAAAAGCAACTTAATTGCTAAAAATATTGCTTGAAAGAGCATAATGAGAACATGACATTTCAATTAAACTTACACTAATTCATTCCAATTTTAATGACTATCTAAATTTTCATTAGCTAATATATGAACGTAAAAATAATAAAGTAACCTTTATCAATATTTCAAATTTAAAAATATAAAATAAAAGCTGTTAGCAATGTCAATTGACACTGCTAACAGCTTTAAATCAATGATCTAATATTAATTTAATGTTTTTACGACTTCTTGACAACGTGGGCATAAGTGATCTAGTTCTCCTACTGATCCTAATTGATCACTGTAGTTCCAGCATCTTTCACATTTTTCACCTTCAGCATGTTCAATACGGATATCACCATATTGATAAGCTTGACCATTGTCAACGTGGTCAACTACTTCTGCTTGAGAAGTAATAAATAATTGTTGTAAGTCATTAAATTGTTGTAAGAATTCTGAAGCATTGAAATCACTATTACTACCGATAGTCACTTTAGCTTCTAATGATTTACCAATGACTTTTTCATTACGAGCTGCTTCTAATGCACGGTTGACGTCATCACGTAATTTCATAAATGTATTCCATTTATCTAATAATTGTTGGTCTACTTCTTCAACTTTTGGCATATCAGCTAAATGTACACTTTCTTCTTTAACATGTGGCGTATGTGACCAAACTTCTTCTGCAGTATGCACTAAGATTGGTGCAAGTAATTTAGTCATATCAACTAAGATTTGATATAACACTGTTTGCATACTACGACGTTTATGTGATGAACGTTCTTCAATATAAAGAATATCTTTACCATAATCTAAGTAGAAATTACTTAATTCTACATTGATAAAGTTTTGTACTTCTTGATAAATATTAAGGTAATCAAAGTTTTCATAGTTTTTGATAGTACTAGCAGTGAATTCACGTAAACGATGTAATAAATAACGATCGACTTCTAATAAATCCGCTTCAGCAATACCATCTGTTTCTGGATTGAAATCATTCACATTACCTAACATAAATCTTAATGTATTTCTGATTTTACGATATACATCTGACGTTTGTTTTAAAATTTCATCTGAAATACGCACATCAGCTAAATAGTCTGTACTACTTACCCATAAACGTGCAATATCAGCACCTTTTTGTTTTACAACTTGATCCGGTACAATCACGTTGCCTAATGATTTACTCATTTTCTTACCTTCTCCATCCATGACGAAACCATGAGATAATAAGAATTTGTATGGTGATTGACCTTTTGTTGCCACTGCAGTTGTAATTGATGAGTTAAACCAACCACGATATTGGTCACTACCTTCAAAGTATAAATCTGCTGGGAAACTTAATTCAGGGCGTGTTTCAAGTACACCTCTATGAGATGATCCTGAATCGAACCATACGTCCATAATATCTTCTTCTTTAGTAAATTCGCCATTAGGACTTCCTGGATGAGTGAATCCTTCAGGTAATAAATCTTTAGCTTCACGTTCGAACCAAATATTTGAACCATGTTGTTCGAATAAATCTGCAACATGATTAACTGTTTCTTTAGTCATGATGATGTCGCCATTTTCAGCATAGAATACTGGTAGTGGAACACCCCATACACGTTGACGAGAAATAACCCATTCTCCTCGATCACGAATCATATTGTAAATACGAGTTTTGCCCCAATCTACTTTAAAATCAGTATTATCAATCGCATCTAGAATATCTTGTCTTACTTTATTAATAGAAGCAAACCATTGTGGTGTCGCACGGAAAATAACTGGTTTTTTAGTTCTCCAATCATGTGGGTAACTATGAGTAATGAAGCTTAGTTTTAATAAAGCATCTTTTTCTGTTAATAAATCAGTAACAGCTTTATTCGCTTTGTCATAGAACATACCTTCAAATGGTCCGCCTTCTTCAGTGAACACACCTTTATCATTTAGTGGACTAATAACAGGTAAATCATATTTTTGACCAACGATATAGTCATCTTCCCCGTGTCCAGGAGCAGTATGAACACAACCTGTACCAGCATCAGTAGTGACGTGGTCTCCGTTAATAACTAATGAAGTTCTGTCTAAGAATGGATGTTGTGCTTCAACATATTCTAATTCCTTACCTGTAAATTCTTTTTCAAGTTGGATTGAATCTGTATCCCATTCTAATGCTTCTGCAACTGTTTCTGCTAGAGCTTGTGCAATAATGTATTTTTTACCGTTAACATTATATTGTCCATATTTTAATTCTGGATGAACTGTAATCGCTACATTTGAAGGGATTGTCCATGGTGTAGTTGTCCAGATAATAAATTGTGCGTCAGGATCAACGACACCTTTGTCATCTTTAACATTAAACGCTACATAGATTGAAGCAGAACGTTTATCATGGTATTCAATTTCAGCTTCAGCTAATGAAGATTCACTTGATGGTGACCAATATACTGGTTTTTTACCTTTGTAAATTAAACCTTTGTCAGCCATTTCACCAAATAATCGAATTTGTGCTGCCTCATATTCAGGGTTTAATGTGATATACGGATTATCAAAATCACCACGTACACCTAAACGTTTGAAATCATTTTTTTGAATTTCAACTTGTTTTAAAGCAAACTCTTTACATTTTTCTCTAAATTCAGCAGTAGTCATTTTTTTACGATCTACGCCTTTTTTAGTTAATGCTTGTTCAATTGGTAAACCATGTGTATCCCAACCAGGAACATACGGGGCATAAAAGCCTTGCATCGTTTTGTATCTAACGATGAAATCTTTAATAATTTTATTTAAAGCATGACCCATATGTAAGCTACCATTAGCATAAGGTGGGCCATCATGTAAAATGTAAGATTGGTTTCCTTTATTTTTATCTAATGCTTTTTGGTATTGATTGTCTGCATCCCATTGTTCTTGAATTTTTGGCTCTTTATTAGGTAAGCCACCACGCATTGGAAATTCTGTTTTTGGCATTAATAACGTATCTTTATAATTCATTTACTTTCATTCCTCCTAATTATAAAAAAGAACTCTAAGTTCAATTAACAGGGACGGTTATACCGCGGTACCACCCTGATTAACTCAACTTAGAGTTCTCTCTTGAATATATTTATTTGAAACAAATCAGTGATATAAGAAACATGCTTATATTAGGCTCCCACCATTTCCTAATTCGCTGTGATAAGTGTTTTGTTTCTTACGCGTCTGATTTTTTATTTTTGATTTGGTGATTCTGATTGAGTCACTGAATCACTTTGAGATGTTGAAACCGTACTTTCTGAAGATTCAGTTGTTTGAGACTGACTTTGAGCATTTTGTTTCATTGCTTTTTCTTCTTCAGTTAAATCATTTTCATTTAAATGGTGAATGTCTTCTAAAGTGACTTGTTCAGCATCTAAATCATAATTTAATAAATAATCCCAATCGTCATTCTTAAGTAAGTCTAATTGAGCTTCAACTAACATACGGAAACGAGATCTAAATACTTTAGATTGACGTTTCATATCTTCAGTTTGGAAAGCTAAACGACGTGCTTTTTCTACCGCATCGTTTACAATTTGATCAGCTTGCGCTTGAGCTTTGGCAATTGTTGCTTCTGCATCTTTATTCGCTGCTAATTTAGTTTCTTCACCAGCTTTTTGTGCTTGTACTAATGCGTCAGTTACAGATTGATGAACATCTTGATATGACTTAATATTAGTATCTCTTTCTTCAATAACTTTTTCAAGTTGTTTTTTATCTTCTTTTAATCTTTCTATTTCAGAGCTTAATTGTTCTAAATAGTTTGCAACTTCAGTAGGTTCTAGACCATTTTTCACACGAGTAAACTCTTTGCTTTTAATTTCACTTGGTGTAAAAGGCATTTTATGTCCTCCTTAATTTTACACTATTTGAATAATGTATTATAGGTAATGTGTATTTTATCTTTTTTAGTTCTTCCACCTATATCGGTCATTTGTGCTCTACCGAAACCTTGGATGGAAAGTAAATCATTCATTTCTAATTGAAAATCAGGTGAATCAATGATTGTGTGATTCACTTTTACTCTTTTTTTCTCGATGAGTTGTTTCGCAATCGATCTTGATTTGTGAATCATTTCTTTAAGTACAACATCAAGTCTTAGTGCACTCACCGTTGAACTATGAATCTTCCAATTCTCTTCTGATTGTATCATATCTTTCAAAGGAATAGAATTAAGTTTAATTGTAGCACCTTTGATTTTAGTGAATTCTAACATAATAAATGATTCTAAAGCTTTTGTCAAAACAAATTGAATACGTTCTCCAACCATAATATCTCCAAGTTGATTTCTATCTATTCCTAAAGACATCAATGTCCCTAATACATGTTGGTGTTGTATTGTAACAAACTTTTGTGGATAGTCTATTTCAATTAAAGTTAAATCAAAATCACTTTCATTTGGTTCGTAATAAGAAGGTGTGATCAGTGCACGTTGTCGTTCAGCTTGAGGTCCCCCATTAAAATGAACAACCAAATCTTCATAACTACCAACAATAACTTCCAATATATACTGACCTCTAGGATCTAAAAAGTTCGTTAATACTGGCGCATAATGTCGTTCAGCTTGTTGGCATTTATCGATTAATAAATCAATGGTTGCTTGTTCTTCTTTTCTAAAATGCTGATAAATATCGATGTTTGACACCTCCTTATTTTTAAGTAGTTTAGCCAGTTCAGTCACATTATTTTACAAAGTTAACAATAAAACGAGGCAAACTGGCATACTTCCAGTTACCTCGTTATTCAACAACATCTATATTATTTACTATCTTTTAAGTATTTACTCTTATCCAGCTAAGTGAACTAAAATCATGTTGAAAATAGTCACTAATCCTCGTTGGAATAATACTAAAACAATGATAGCAACAATAGATGATATATCAATAATTCCAATTGGTGGAATTATTTTTCTAAATGGTTCCAAAAATGGTTCGTAAATCTTCCCGAGTATTTCACCAAACTTAGATTCTCGAATATTTGGCACCCAAGAAGTAAAGAAATAAACAATCATTCCATAATAATAGATTTGAACAATCCAAATTATAATTCGGAATATTGTATTAAGTAATCCAATATCCATATGTTATCTCCTTATTCGTAATGTTGCTCCATATTCTCAATATGGTCTGTAATGCTACCAGCAACTTCAACATTGTCTGGAGTACATAGGAAAATATCTGTACCGACACGTTGGATATCGCCACCAATTGCATATACTGTACCACTCAAGAAATCAATAATACGTTTAGCAGAGACTTTATCAATGCGTTGTAAATTAACTAAAGTAGCACGACGATTTTTTAATTCATCTACAATATCTTGAGTGTCTGAGAATACACGTGGTTCAAATAAACACATTTTTGAACTTTCTTGAGTAGCAACATTTGTTTGTGCATTATTATTCATCGTTACAACATTTCTTGAGTTTGATTTAGAATTATTAGTCATACGATAATTCCTTTCTTCAGAAGTTGAATTATATCTAGTTGAACTTTTTTGTGGTACTGATTTAATAGCACTTGTTTTTGACGTAGCCGGTTCTTGTGCTACCTCTCTTTGTGATTCAACTTCACGTTCTTGTTTACGATCACGTTCTTGTTCGCGTTCTTCTGGTACTTCCACTTCTTCTTCATCTTCAACTACAAAAAAACCATTAAATAAATCTTTTAAAGCCACGGGGCTCACTCCTCTTCTCCTACAAGTTTAGTCCCAATTCTTACAAACGTAGCACCTTCTTCTATAGCAATGAGGTAATCGTTACTCATACCCATAGATAATTCAGTACACGGTGCATATTCTAAATTGAGTTTCTGTATTTCGTCTCTTTTTATTCGTAATTTTCTAAATAATGACTGTATGTATTCAACATCATCTGTAAATGGTGCCATAGTCATTAATCCGACTATTTTTATATTCTCATATTGTTTAAGGTCTTCGATAAATGAATTAACATCGTCTAAATCAATACCATGTTTAGAAGATTCTCCAGAAACATTCACTTGCAAGAAACAAGAAATAGTATGATTGGCACGTTTGTTAATTTCTTTAGCTAAACTCATTCTATCTAAAGCGTGGAAGTAATCAACTTCATTGATGACATCTTTAACCTTTCTAGATTGCAAAGATCCGATAAAATGAAACACTGCATCACTAGGTAGTGCTTCTTTCTTTTCTTTAAATCCTTCAAGTCTATTCTCACCAAAGTGACGAAGTCCAGCTTGATAAGCTTCTTTAGCTCGCTCTATTGTAACATACTTTGTCACTGCAATCACGCTAGGCTGTGTTGAAATGTTACTTTTTTCTCTTTGCTGATTTATTTCATCGTTAATTTTTGCCAAATTTTCTTCGACTTTACGCATTAATCTTCACCTTGCTTTCTTCCGATGAAGGCTAACATTCTACCAGTTTGCCCTTTCTCTACTCTATAGGAAAAGAAATAATCTAAGTTTTCTGATGTAGCATAATCTGTAATATAAATATTATCTTTTGGTACACCCACACTTTGTAATAATAAAGCATTGGCTTTTTTTAAATCGATACCATGTCTGTCTTCATCTCGTGTTTCTATATATTGTGTTGTTTCAATATCTAATGTTTCAAATTTAGATTTAATATCATCATTAATTTCATACGAATTTGAAGTTGCAGGACCTATCACAACTTGTAAATCATTTAAGTCAAAATCGATTTGTCGAACCATTTCTTTTACAATTTCACCATATGTACCTCTCCAACCTGCATGAGCTAAACCAACATAATGATTTTTCTCACTATAAAAATATACTGGTACACAATCTGCATAACACATCGTTAATAAAATATTAGGTTCATATGTATACAGACCATCAATGCCATGTAAATCATTAGTGATTGCATCGATATTAGTTCCTTTATCTGCAGCTGTGATTTTGGCTACTTTATTTTCATGAGTTTGTATAGGAAATACCCAATCTCTTCTAGGAAAATGTATCAAATCGGCTAAAATAGCTTGATGCTTTGATATATTATCTTGATCATCGTCAACGTATCTAGCCATATTAAATGCATTTTCAGGATACATACTTAAGCCACCCTCTCTCGTAGTAAATCCAAGGGTAGTATTTGTCTTATTTTCGTCTTTGTATTCTAAAAAATGATCTTGTTTAATAAATTTTTCAGTCAAATGTTTCACAACCTTAAGTATGAATTTTCAATATTTGCTATTAATGATAAAAATGGCTTTCGTAAAGTTATTATATAACATTTTTATTTGTAATTAAATTAAAACTATTTTAATTGTACATGGATTAACATGCTTTTTCTTAAACTTTAGAATCTGGTTATAATCTTAAAAATTCCTATGTAAAAAATTAAAAAGTCATCAGAATTCAATCTGATGACTTAAAATAATATGTTTAGAGAATTAATTAACGTCTAGTTCTTCTTGAACGTCTTTCTTCTCTGTTTCTAATAAAGCTAGGAATATCATCGTCTTTAGTTGTATGAGTTCTTTCGTTCACACTGTCAGAAGATGATGCACTTGAAGCAGAACTGCTTACAGATTCTTCTCTATCTACAGAATGAGATGATGAAGCACTATTTACACTAGAACCGAATCCAGTACTAGAAGCTTTACGTCCTTGAGAAGATGGTTTGTCTTCAAATCCAGTAGCAATAACTGTAACTACAATTTCATCTTGTAATTCTGGGTTAATTACTGTACCGAAAATCATGTTCACGTCTTCATCAGCAGCATCTTGTACGATATCAGCAGCTTCTTGAGCTTCGAATAAAGAAAGTGATTCCCCACCTGTAATGTTCATAAGTACACCTTGTGCACCAACAATAGAAGTTTCTAATAAAGGTGAAGAAATAGCTTTTTTAGCTGCTTCTACCGCTCTATTTTCTCCAGATGATACGCCAATTCCCATTAAGGCAGAACCTTGGTTTGACATAATAGTTTTCACGTCAGCAAAGTCTAAGTTAACTTCACCAGATACAGCGATTAAGTCAGAAATACCTTGTACACCTTGACGTAAAACGTTGTCTGCTTCTTTAAATGCTTCCATCATAGGAGTTGATTTATCAACGATATCTAATAAACGATCATTAGGAATAACGATTAATGTATCTACAGCAGCTTTCATTGATTCAACGCCGGCAGCAGCTTGTGTTTGACGTTTACGACCTTCAAAGCCGAATGGACGAGTAACAACACCAACTGTTAAAGCTCCCATTTCTTTAGCAATTTTTGCTACTACAGGAGCAGCACCAGTACCAGTACCGCCACCCATACCTGCAGTTACGAATACCATATCTGCACCTTGGATTGCATCTTCAATTTGTTCACGTGATTCTTCTGCAGCTTTTTTCCCAATTTCTGGGTTAGCTCCAGCACCTAATCCACGTGTTAATTTTTCACCAATTTGGATTTTTGATTCAGCTTTAGATAAGTTTAAAGCTTGTCCATCCGTATTGATAGCGATAAATTCTACATTATTCATACCGTGGTCAATCATACGGTTTACAGCGTTGTTACCGCCGCCACCTACACCGATGACTTTTAAAGTCGCTAAATGATTAAATCCTTGTTCAAATTCTAACATTTAAATTTCCTCCTAGTTTTAATGGCCAATAATCATTCAAATAAAGATTTCATGAGTTTTTTAAATTTACCTTCTTCTTTGTCTTTATCTTGAGCATTCTGATGATCTTGTTCTTGATGAGTTTCGCGGTTGTCATATTCTTCATGAGGTGCTTCAGGTTCTTCCTCATAATCATCTTTTTTATTCGATTTGCGTTTGAACCAATCGAAACCGCTTGATTTAGAGTCAGCATCTTTATCATTTGATTCGATAACTTCCTCTTCAAATTCCTCATTATCTTGATAACTAATTGTAACATAATCTAATAACTCGTCAAAAGTGATACTACTAGAAATCGTAGAAATCGCAGAAGAAAATTCTGGTTTTCTGATACCCATTTGAGATGGTGTATGAATTCTTACTTTTTCACTTACCATATCTTGTAGTAATTCTTTTACACCTAATAAGTTAGCTGATCCGCCAGTAACGACGAAACCACCGTTAACTTTAGTTAATCCTAATTCTTGCAATACATCAAATACTTCGAAGAAAATATCTTCAACTCTTGCTTCAATAAAATCACTTAAATCTTTTTGCGTATATTGAACATTCTCTTCACTATCTATTTGATCCACAGAAAATACATCTTGGCTTGAAGCTGAGTCATAAAAAGCATGACCATATTGATGTTTAATCTTTTCTGCTGTGTCATAAGAAGTGTTTAATCCTTGTGCAACATCGTCAGTAATATCACGACCAGCCATTTCGATTGAATCTGCATCCACTAATTCGCCACGTTCATAGAAGGCAATTTGTGTTAAATCTTCACCGATATCAATAACACATGCACCGAGCTCTTTCTCAGTTGCTGATAAGATTGAGCCATAATTGTATGCATCTGAATATACGTCAAGCACGTCTACACCACATGATTCAACACATTTAATCATATTAATTAAAATTGATTTTTGAATAGCTATAACGCCTGCATCCACTTTAAGTGAATGTCTAGCGATTAATTCTTTTGGATCTGATACTTCATTTTCCTTATCTACAACAAAGCGTATTGGGAAAACGTTAATGACTTCTGTTTCAGGAACATCATTTTTGTCTCTAATACCTTCAAGTACAGATTCGATATGTGTTCCATTAATTTCAGTATCTTCATAAAATTCTATTTCATTTGATTCATCATACACTTCAGTTCCTATGATAGGTAATTTTAAGAATACTTCTTTAATATCGACACCTGAAGCGATAGAAGCCTTTTTAATTGTGTCTTTGACAGCTTGTCTTGCTATATCAAAGTCATCAATCAGACCATTTTTAATACCGCTTGTATAGGTTTGTCCTGTACCTATCACATTTATTCCATTGTGAAATTTTTCGCCTACTATTGTTTTAACACTTGATGAACCAATATCTATGCTTACATAGTAATGTTCCTCCATAGATAGGCACCTCCTGACAAGTTACTATTAAAATACACTATGTTTAGTTTACAATACGTTGATAAGCTTGTGAACTATAAACACATACTAATATCAAAATTTTTTAATTATTTTCTTTTGATTCTTTATTAATTTTATTTAACACACTTTGAAGTTCTTCTTTTGCTTCAGTTTCTTTTGCTGATGTTTTAGATACACTTTGTTCAGATTCAGATTGATCACCACTACTATTTTGATAAGGAATAAATGATGCTCCTACCGACAAATCAATATAACCATCTGTTTTAAGGTCGCCTGAATCACTACGAGACAGTGATTCTGACATTTGTGGGTAATATTTCATCTTATCCGCTATAGTCGTAATATCTCCAATGACTTGAATATCATCTTTAGTGAATATTTTAATTCTGTTTTGCTTATTCTTATCTGGTGCATAGTTGACTTCCGCAATTAAATTTCTCACTTTAGGTGACATTTCTGATAACGCTTGGATTATTTTTTCCTTTTTGTCGCCTTTAAAACCATCAATGATTGGACCGTCATGTGAAATATTACCATCATAATCTTTTAATTCTTTCCCGTCTTCTAGCACAGGCACATATTTGTCTTTGTTTTTCGTTAAACCAACAACTTGATATTCTGTTATTTTAACATTTAACGTATTAGGTAATTGCTTGGTAATGCTTACATCTTTAATTAATTTATTTTTCTTTAAATTAGTTTTAGCTTTACCTTTACTAAAAGTATACATGCGTGAAGTAGACTTAACATTGAGTGCTTTGTTAATTTGGCTTTTACTTACATTATGATTCCCCTCAATATTTACGTTGGAGATTTTACTTAATGGTGTAAACATATATAGTAAGAATATCACAATTAACAATACCAATACTGTAATAACGGTGTACTGAATTCTTTTTTGTCTTCGACGCCGTTGTGCTCTTTTCTCTTCTAGAGTTGGTGAACTAAATTGTGTAACTTTCTTATTAGAATCTGTTTGTTCTTCTTGTGCATGTTCTTTTTTCTTTGATGTTGATTTATTTGGTGTAAAAAAACTCAACCAATTTTTCTTTGCATTTTTATTTTTGTGCTTAGTTTTTGAAGTTGTATTATCTTCAATATTATTTGTTTGTTCTTTATCTTGTTGACTATCATCGCTATTAACTTTTTCATCATTATTATAATGATTAATTTGCTCACTTTCGCGATACGAATCTGAGTTATCACTATTACTAACAAAATCTTCTTTATCGCTTAAATGAGTGTTGCGATCATTTAAGATGTCTTCACTATGATGCTGTTCTTCTTCACTCGTATCATCATAGTGATTCGAGTTAGATATGTCGTCTTCAACTTTATCTTTAAACTTTTTTCTTTTACGCGTTCTAAAATCGTTACTTCTACGAAACATGCTTAACTCATCATTTTGTTTGTCATCGGAGTTAGCTGCATTATTTCTGTTATTGTCATTAGATTTACCGTCCATTTTCTATCACGCCCTTTTAGTATGATGGCAAGTGTGCACGGAAACTTTGAATAAATTTCTCTCCACGTTCTTCGAATGTATTATACTGATCCCAACTTGCACATGCTGGTGAAAGTAACACCACATCATTTGGTTCAATAACGTCTTGAATTTTATCGACGGCATCTTGTACATCTGTAGCCTTGATAACGTATTTACCTTGACTATTTCCTAATTTAGCGAATTTTTCTTGTGTTTCACCAAATACGACCATAATTCTTACATTATTCATATAAGGTACTAATTCATCAAATTCATTACCTCTATCTAACCCGCCACATAACCAAATGATTGGTTGATTAAATGAATTTAATGCAAATTGTGTAGCTAGCGTATTTGTTGCTTTAGAATCGTTATAGTATTTATTAGTTCTATTTGTACCAATATATTGTAATCTATGTTCAATTCCTGAGAATGTTGTAAGACTGTCAACAATCGCTTTAATTGGTACACCAGCTAATATTGTAGCTAAAACAGCTGCTAAAATATTTTCTAAATTATGTTCACCTGGTAAAACTAAATCATCTACGCTAATAATACGAACACCTTTATATTCAATAAAGCCATCTTTAATATATATACCATCCACTTCTTGTTGAGTTGAGAAATATAACGTTTTAGCTTTTAAATTTTCTGATTCAATTAAATGACGTTGATGATAATTACAAATTAAGAAATCATCTTCTGTTTGATTTTTATATATTTGCTTTTTAGCATTTTGATAATTTTCAAGCGTTTCGTGATAATCTAAATGCGCTGAATAAATATTAGTGATAATTGCAATATGTGGTTTATATTGATCAATTCCTAATAATTGGAATGATGATAATTCAGTAATCAAATAATCTTTCGGAGTTACTTCTTGTGCCACTTTCGAAGCAACATAACCAATATTTCCAGACAATCTACCAGTTAACCTACTATTTTTAAACATGTCACCTATTAATGAAGTGACAGTGGTTTTACCATTTGTACCTGTTACTGCAATAATGGGCGCTTCTGAAATTAGATAACTTAATTCAACTTCAGTTAATATTTTTAAACCTCTTTTTACTGCTTCATCTATAATCGATACAGTGTATGGAATACCGGGGTTCTTAATAACTATAGGGTTATTATCTAATAATGAATTTGGATGGCTTCCACTAATAACCTTAATGCCCATATCTTCTAAATCTTTAGCATGTGCATCTTGAGATAAATCTTTACCATCATTCACTGTTACATTCGCGCCTAATTTACTTAATAATTTGGCTGCCTCGTAACCACTTTTTGCTAATCCTACAACTAATACATCTTTATTTTCTAATCCTGTGTAATTTAGCATACTAGTGCACTCCAATCCATAAGCCTATTAGACCTGTTATTAAACCTACTGACCAAAATACTGTTACAACTTTCCATTCATTCCATCCACATAATTCAAAGTGGTGATGAATAGGACTCATTTTGAAAATACGTTTTTTAGTTAATTTATATGAAGCAACTTGTAACATAACTGATAACGTTTCTACTACGAATACAAATCCGATAAATATAAGTGATAACTCTTGGTTTAACATAATTGAAATTGTAGCAAATATGCCACCTAATGCTAAGCTACCTGTGTCACCCATAAATACTTTAGCTGGATTTAAGTTATATGGTAAGAATCCTAGTAAAGCAAATACCATAATAATACAGAATGTACCTATTGCAGGTGATTCTAGTACAAAACTCATAATGGCATACATTGCAAAACCGATAATTGAAAGTCCTGTAGCTAAACCATCTAATCCATCTGTTAAATTGACTGCATTTGAAAAGCCAACTTGCCAAAAGATGATAAATATAACATAAGCAAATGAAAGAGGGATACCACCGTCAGTAAACGGAATATGTAAAGTTGTTGAAAAATTGACTAAGTTAAACACATTACTTAGTACGAAAAATATTACAGCAATTAAAATTTGTGCTAAAAATTTCTGTTTACTTGTTAAACCTTGGTTATTTTTCTTAACAACGATAATGTAATCATCAATAAAGCCAATTAATCCAAATCCGATTGTTACAAATAGTAATAAAATTATTGGATTAGAACGATCTACAAAAATAATCGCAATAACTGAAGCGATAATGATACTTATTAAGAATGTTAGTCCACCCATTGTTGGAGTACCCGTTTTCTTCATATGGCTTTGAGGCCCTTCTTCACGAATACTTTGTCCAAATTTCATTCTTTTGAGCGTTGGTATGAGTATAGGTACAAGTACAAAAGTTACTAGAAGCGATAACATCGCATATACAAAAATCATAATAATCTCCTTTTCTTTTATCCGTCAATTTACATATATTATTAAATATTTTTAATTGTTAGCTTTTACATTTTATCAGTTTTAGTTCTAAATTTATACGTTAGTTCATAACATATTAAGAAAGAGAGAAGGATAAATAAAATCCCAATCTCTTCCTTATATGTTGAATATCTATGTTGTACTAGTCAGTGCTTGAATCTTTCTTTTTAGACTTAGATTTATCTTTCTTATCAGATGATTTGTCTAATGATTGTTTATCACTATCGTCAGTTGTGCTATCAGTAGATTCTGCTGATAAAGTAACTTCAATTTTATCTGATTTTTTAAGTTTTTGACCTTGTGTCATAGATTGATCTGAAACAAAACCACTGCCAGTCGTTTTGACCTTAATGTTAGTTAATTCTTGGAAAGCAAGAACATCTTCTTTTGTCCAGCCTTTCATATCAGGCATAGTCAAGTCACCATCTGTTACTAAAAGAACTTTACTATGAGGCAATGCTTCAGAATCAGCTTTGACTGATTGTGATTTCACTGTTTTACCACTGCCAATAACAACTGGTTTAAGTGATTTAGCATTAATACTATCTTTAGCTTTTTCTATTGATTGTCCTTCTACGTTAGGCACTTTACTATAATCCTTTTTAGAAGCAGAATCTTTTGATTTATCAACGTTTAAATATTTCAACGTATTTTCCATGATCGGTTTGAATGCTTTACTTACACCCATTTCATATGCTTCTTGATCATTTTTTTGTGCAAGACTCATACCAGCATAAACAATCACTTTAGGATGTTTCTTAGGTGCATCACCCATGAAACTTACGAAGTATGGATTCTCACCCTTAACATAACCGCCACCTTTAGAATCGGCTACTTGAGCGGTACCTGTTTTACCTTCGATATCGTATCCTTTCACACGATAGTTCATCGCATGACTCTTCTTACTATTTACAACTTTATCTAATTCTTTTTCAACTTTATTAGCAGTATCTTCTGAAACTGGTTTTCCAGCGTAAGATTTCTCACCTTTATAAAAATTCTTTTTAGAAATTGGATTGTCTATACTACTTACAAACCATGGTTTCAACATATTACCTTTGTTGAAAAATGCTGACTGTGCTTGAATCATTTGAACTGGTGTTACTGTAGTTGATTGTCCAAATGCTGATGTTTTTTGTTGTAATTCATTATCCCATGCAATATGACCAGTGGATTCACCATCAAACATACCATTTGTTGATTTACCAAAACCAAATCGTTCATACCAAGATTTCATTTTATCAGCACCAACTTCATCTTGTAAGTGCATCATTAATGAGTTAGCTGAGTACGTAAATCCTAGTGTTTCAGGAATACTACCCCAACCTGTTTTATTCCAGTCAGAAATTTCTGAGCCCATTATCTCTTTAGGTCCTGATTTAAATTTCTTATTCGGGCTGAATTTACCTTCTTGAATAGCTGCAGCTAATCCATATGTTTTAAATGTTGATCCTGGTTCATACGTATTTTGATATAAATCATTAGCCCATTTTTTACCAAAGTCTTTACCTGTTTCAGGATTAAATGTAGGTCTTTGGCTATACGCTAAAATTTCTCCGGTTCTTGCATCCATAACAACCGCAAATAAATCTTTAGGATTGTAGCGGTCAACCATGTCATCTAATGCTTCTTCGACGAACACTTGAATATTTGAATCAATCGTTAAATGAACATCATCGCCACGTTTAGGTTGTTTTTCTGATTTTGTATTTGGTGCGATGTATCCCCAGATATCATGTATATATTTTAATGATCCTTTTGAACCATTAAGATAACTATTAAATATCTTTTCAACTCCCATGGCACCATTTAATTGACCCGTATCAGGATTTTTTTGAGCCATACCAATTAAGTGAGAAGCAAAGTTACCATTAGGATAAAATCTTTCAGTTTCAGGATATAAGGTAATTCCTGGTAAGTCTTTCTTTTCAAGTTTTTCTTTATCTTGATACGTTAAATTAGTACCTTTTTGACCAAACTCTACTTGGAATACTTTTTTCTGATTCAATCTTTTTTCGATTTCATCTGGTTTCATATCAATAACTTTTGATAATTCTTTGGCAGTTTTCTTTTTATCTACCACATGCCTTGGCTTTTTACTATTTTCACTCGCTTTTTTATCTACAACTGCTACGACTTTATATCTTTCAACATCTTCGGCTAAGACTTTACCGTTTCTATCGTAAATCTTTCCTCGTTCTGGTTGCTCTGAGTTATTAACTAAATATTTTTGGTTTGCTTTCATTATCAAATCTTGTCCATTTGAATGACCAGTAATCATTATGTATGAAAACCTCAAAACCAATATAAAAAAGAGCAGCCCGAATAAACCAACAAGTAGGACTGCCCCTATTTTATTTTTTTTAATTTTAATTTTTCGTTTCGCCATTATTACGCACTACCTTTACATTATCGTTCTTGAGGCTCATACCTTGCTTCTTAGCCTTGTCGTAAATGCGTTCGTATGAAGAATTTTTCTTAATTTCAGATTTTAAGGCGCTGTTCTCGCTAGATTGTTGTTCAATTTTTTGATCTAAATCTGCAATTTTTCCTCGCGTATCATACGCATCCATTTTTAAAGATAGCATATAAATACTAATCATAGCAATGACAGAGACTAGCGTTATGTATAAAATCTTTTCGAATCTAGTAAGTTGAACGACAACTTTACGTTTAACGGTTTGCTTTTGAGGAGAGGTTTGCGGTTGTCTTTTTGGAACACTGGTTTGTGTTGCATTATCATATGGTTGGTAAACTTTTTCTACAGCCATGTTGAATTACTCCTTATTTTAATATTTCTGCAATGCGTAGTTTTGCGCTTCGGGCTCGATTATTGTCATCTAAATCTTCGTCAGTCGCAGTAATAGGTTTACGGTTTACGCGTTTCAATTTTGGGGTATATTCTTCAGGGATAACTGGTAAGCCTCTAGGTAAGTCAGGTCCCTTTTCATACTCTTGAAACATCTGTTTACATAATCGGTCTTCCAATGAATGGAATGTAATAACAGAAATACGTCCGTGTACCTTTACAAGCTCGATAGCTTGTTCTATTGAATCTTCGAATGCACTTAATTCATCATTTACTGCAATTCGTATAGCTTGGAACACTCTTTTCGCAGGGTGCCCACCTTTTCTTCTAGCTTTGGCAGGAATGCCTTCTTTAATCACTTCAACTAATTCTAATGTTGTCTCGATTGGTTGTTTTTCTCGGTTTGCTTCAATTCTTCTTGCAATTTGTTTTGAGAACTTTTCTTCACCATAACGATAGAAAATTTTGACTAATGCTTCAAAAGACCATTCATTTACAACTTCATAAGCTGATAATGATTGCGTTTGATCCATCCGCATGTCTAATTTAGCATCATGATGATAGCTAAAGCCTCTTTCTGGTACATCTAACTGTGGACTTGAAACACCTAAGTCATAGTAGATACCATCAACTTTTTCAATGTTTAGCTCTTTTAATATTTGTGTTAACTCTCGAAAATTACTGTGAATAAAAGTGACTTTATGTAAATGTTCTTTCAAAACATCTTTAGCATTTTCTATTGCAGTTAAGTCTTGATCAATTGCAATAAGTCTACCTTCATCACTTAATTGATTTAGTAAATATAAGGCATGTCCTGCTCCACCTAACGTACAGTCAACATACACACCATCTTCTTTTATATTTAGATAATCAATGGTTTCGTTTAACATAACGCTTATATGATGAAACACTGTCATACCTCCAAATTAAAAATCAAAATCTATTAAATCCTCAGCAATATCTTCGAAACTATCTTCAGATTCCTCATAGAAATCATTCCAAGTTTCTCTATCCCAAATCTCAATTCGATTTGAAACACCTATTACTGTACATTCTTTAGTTAAATTAGCGTATTTCCTTAAATTTTGCGGAATATTAATACGTCTTTGTTTATCTAACTCTACTTCAACGGCACCTGAGAAGAACATACGCATAAACTTACGTGCGTCTTTTTTTGTCATAGGTAAGGTTTTCATCTTCTCTTCAATTTGTTGCCATTCATCTAAAGTATAGCCGAATAAACACTTATCAAGGCCTCGAGTGATAATAAAACGTTCATTTAAATCATAACGAAACTTGGACGGTATAATCATACGTCCTTTTGTATCTAATTGATGATCGTATTCTCCCATGAACATTTTTTCTCACCTCACCTTATTTATAATTTACCACATCTCCCCACTATCCTCCACTAATTATGTAAAATTCGTCAAAAATATTTATTTTTATAAAAAAATACCCGCTTTATCTTTTCGATAAAGCGGGCTTAAACGCTGTTATATCAATCTTTTATTATAATATGATCAAAAGTGTAAGAAAGTGGTGGATAAGTGGAGGGACTGAACACATCTTTCCCAAAATCATTCAAAATTTGAAGTGGATTCCATATTCTTTCTTGTAATCCTCCCATTGCGTGGAGATGATCATTAATTTCTCTAAAATGTCTCATGCTAATGTCATTTTCTCTTTCGATATTTAAAAGATAACGTTTTTTCAAATAATCATACTGTCTTAAGTGTATTTCATTATTTTTAGTTACTAAATTTTCATTAGCATTATTACCTTGAACTTCTTTATATAAAGAATGAAATAGATTTTCCTGTTGTTGTTTCATACTGTCAATTTCATTTAAAAATGTTTCGGAAGCTTGTTCACGAATAAATTTTTGTTTATCTTCTTCAATACCATTCTCTATGACCTGTTCTAATTGAAGTTGATACTGATTTAATAATTTTTGAGTTCTATTATATAAGTAAGTAATCCTCAATCTTGGTAATACAATCGGCATATCAATATTTAATAACTGAAATACATCATGTAGTTCTGCCCAATATTTAATTTCACTTGGACCACCGATGAAGGCCACAGTATTAAATAACCATTCTTCCATTATAGGACGTGTAACAACATTATTTGAAAATCTATCAGGTTCTTCATCTAATATGTCTAATAACTGTTGTTGATTATAGTTTTGTGTTGATTTACTTAAATGGAAAGCATCATTTTCATAAGTTAATAATTGTCTCATCCCTTCTTCATGAAGGAATAAATGCACATTAGTATCAGTTTGAATCATTTGAGACAAACCTTGTTGTGTTGTATTTTTTTGATTATTTCTAAAAGCTTCATCAATAGCACGATGTTTTAAAATCATTTCTTTTAATAAAGGTTTTTCCATTTTTCTCAACGAAGTATATTGAGCATCAATAAATAAAACACCATAATCTTTGAAGATTTCATGTAATAAAGCTTTAAAAATATTTGACCAGTTATCATTACTTTTAATAATGTCTAAACACATTTGGTAAATTGCTTTACTATGCTCTGTTTCTTTTAATTGTTTAAAGTAATCATTCAACACTTCAATCATTTGTGACTGTTCAGGATTAAAACGAGATACGTTACTATCAGGTGGTGTCATAGTATGATATTTAATTTTATGTAGATGTGCGTCTTGTTGATTATAAGCAAATGTATGATTGACTTCATCAAAATCATGATCTTCTCCAGCAATCCAAAATACCGGTACAACCGTTTGGTTATATTTATTTGTAAGTTGTTGACTCAATGTAATAATTGAAAAAATCTTATGGATTGTATATAAAGGACCACCAAACAGACCAGCCTGTTGTCCTCCAATGACAACTTTTGCGCCATTAGCTAAAGCATCCAAATGTGTTTGTTGTGCTTCAGTTATTGATAAATCTTCCATATAAGATTGAATAACATTAGCAAGTTCTTTTTCTCTTCCATTTGAAGGCGCATCCATTTTCTTTTTAAAGCTATCTTCTGACATAGCATCATATTGGTAGAATTGTTGGAGTGTACCATCACTATTTTTTATTTTGGAAATAAACTGATCGTCATTGTTTAATTTTAATATTTTACAGTCCATTGTTTTTCTCCTTCAGTATCACTATTCCTAATATAGTATAAAGACTATACTCACTTATGACAATTTAACGGCTTATAAAAATTTATAAAATCTTAAAATTCATTAAAAATACATACGTTCGAAATGACATTCGTGTCATTATTTTTATTTTGAATGGTATAAAAAATTCAACTCGTATAAATATATTTATCTAGTTTAATTTTGGCTTAGAGCATAAATAAATGAAAAGAACATAGACTTTAAGGTATAATATAAGAAAGGAATAAAGGGGGACATGATGATGAGCGACGTAAAAAAATTAGAAATTAATTACAAAACTGATGAGTTATTCGAAGATTTTAGAGAGTTTGGTAATAAAGATTTATATATGGTTGAAGAATTTAACGGACAAATGATCGATGCAAGTTCAGACTCACCTTTTTATGGTATTTTTGTCGGAGATAAATTAGCTGCAAGAATGGCATTGCTAAATAAAGGTGAAGTTGAGGAATCTTACTTCCCTGATTGTGACGATTATATTTTATTATGGAAATTAGAAGTATTAGAGAAATATCAAAACAGAGGTTTTTCTAAGGAATTAATCGATTTTGCAAAATCATTTAACCTTCCTATTAAAGCAATCGCTAGAAATAATTCAAAATCTTATTTCGAAAGCCAAGGTTTCAAAGATGTCGAAGCTAAAAATCCTGAAGGACATGATGTTTTAATTTGGCACCCATAGTACGAAAAAATTCCACCGAATTTATTAAATTCGATGGGATTTTTTAATTTGATTATTCTACAATATCAATTAATTCTTTAAGAGACTTAATTTCATAATCAGGTTGAATTGTTGTATTATTTTCTTTATTTCTTAAATTGAACCAACATGTAGGAATATTAGCATTTTTTCCTCCTAAAATATCCGAAGTAAGTGAATCTCCTACAATTATTGCCTTTTCTCTATGTGTTTCTCCCATTTCTTTAAAAATGTAATCAAAAAATTCTGGCATAGGCTTTTGATAACCTGTTTGTTCAGATATAAAAATGCCATTTAATGTTTCGTTAAATGTTGTTTGAGCTAAACGACGTTGCTGTGTTTCTGTAACCCCATTTGTCACAATATAAATATTATGTTTTTTTCTCAAATAATCTATTGTGTCTAAAGTCCCATCAAAAAAGCTAGGTGTAGCTTTTGCTAATTCATCTCTAAATAGGTTGTCAGCTAAATTCCCATCAACTTCAATGTTATAGTCTTTAAAGTAATTAACAAATCTCAGAGTTAAAACTTCAACTTTAGTTAATTTATTTTCTTGAAAAGCTTCCCAATGAGATTGATTAACCTTTCTAAAATAATAAAAATCCTCTTCTGTTGGATAATGATTAAAATGTTTAGCCATATTATAAAATGCTTTTTCTTCAGCATCATAAAAATCAACAATTGTATCATCAAAATCTAGTAAAATAGTTGTGTATTTCATTTTTATATCCCTCACTACTCTTTTATCTCTATTAACAATAACAAATTTTGAATATAATTTCTTAGAAAATAAAAAAAGACCAGAGCGCTTGCCCTGGTCAGTACTAAATATTTGAATATTAGAATCCGAATAATTTTCCTAATACGCTAACACCATTTTCTACGATGCTTACGATGCTTGTTCCTAATTTAGCTCCATCGTGATTTTGTGCTGCTTGTACTGTATTTGCGATTGCTTCTGCTAATTTTGTCATTTTAAAAACTCCTTTTATTGTTTTAATTTATTTTAATTGTTGTTAAGACTTAGAATCCGAATAATTTTCCTAATACACTAACGCCATTTTCTACGATGCTTACGATGCTTGTTCCTAATTTAGCTCCATCGTGATTTTGTGCTGCTTGTACTGTATTTGC
>NZ_JAUOQO010000075.1:0-367 GCF_030547725.1 Staphylococcus pasteuri
GCGGTAATCATTGGCCAAATCGCTCGGCCTTTAATATGGAATAATTGCTTAGCAGCTACTTTACTACTCTGACGATTATTTAAATTAACTTGCTGATGAGCACGATAAGCTACGGTAACTTTTTCTATTTTGGGTGAGATTGGCGCAGGCGGAATATCTAAATCTTGCTTATTGCGAAATGCACGACTTACATGGTTAGCTAATACCGAGCTATATCGCTGCTGAGCAAAGCCAAATTTGGGGCCACTAAGGCGTAATTGATAATACCCTCCTCGCTGACTTGGAGAAGCACTATAGTCAGATAGGCTGGGGCTCAGTAGTCGATTGCTGATGCCTACTTCGTGTAGAGGTAAATGAACCTTTGAGT
>NZ_JAUOQO010000076.1:0-367 GCF_030547725.1 Staphylococcus pasteuri
GCCTAAATCTAATCGGTGGGGCAATAATGCTTGAGGAAAAGCCGGGCTTATTCCGTCTTGGCCATGTACTAAGCGATAATGTACGGAGTCCCAGTTGAGAGGATTTTTACCCGACAAACTCAGTAAACCGCTGGGTTTATTGATTAGCAAGATATCTTGGTCTTGATACAAAATATCCACCGACTCATCGCAAACAGGTGCCACAAAATCATCAACAATTGCTTGGGTGTGAAGGCTTTTTCTATCGAGCATTATTAGAGTTATGCCTGACTCTTGCGCTGTAAATTGAATACGAAACGGCGAGTAATAAGCAAATACTAGCGGGAATAAACAGTGCCTTAAAATGTAAGGTATTAAATGATAAGGC
>NZ_JAUOQO010000028.1:0-608 GCF_030547725.1 Staphylococcus pasteuri
TCACTGACATGTCCAACATGTGAGAGGCTGTTTGGGAAAAACCCCCAGTCCGAGCCGATCCCCTCGACCCAAAGTGCCTGTCCTTTTGACAATGTTTCGCGGAAAGCACCGTCAACGCCACAGATTTGGTTGAAGAACGGAGGTTCGGTGACCACGATTCCGCTGCGGCAACGTTTAGAACCGAGACTAGGGTTGGAAACGATCACCTGCCTTTCTCGCGGTTCTGAAACCACCACTGCTGCGAACATGGGAACAGTGCCGATTATGGTCAGGAAGAAACACCCTCCGACAATGAGGGCATAGGTAAAAGACGCGAGGTGATCCCATTTGAAGATGGTGAACAGAACCGAGAAGTGCAGCACAACACCCAGTGCAACGGCCGCGAATGTGGCATAAGGGGCTACTGAAGAATAATAATCCTGTGACAACAATATCTTAGGACCTAAGTGATCCATCACGAACCACCAGCTTCCGGTCACCCCGAAAAACCCCAGCAGCAATGCGCAGACCCGTCCAAAACCGCTCGCCCAAAGTTCGCGGAAAGGATCCAACATTGACGTTCTAAGATGGGGCGGCGGCCGCTTTCTCGGCAATGGGCGCATCAGACT
>NZ_JAUOQO010000077.1:0-365 GCF_030547725.1 Staphylococcus pasteuri
GTAGCGGTATGTGTGGTGTTGATCTGGAACTGGCTGCGCGTGGCCGAATTAATGCCAAAGTGCAGCACATCACCTTCGGCGGCATCATAATCCTGTATCCAGTCCGACCCGTGGTCTGCGACACCGATATGGAAGAACCGGTCCGCACCCGCACCGCCATTCACAAGGTCATGGCCAAATCCGCCGTTGACGAAATCACTGCCGTCTCCGCCAAAAACCTGATCCGAGAAGGCACTGCCGGTGAGCGTGTCATTGCCCCTGCCACCAATCACGGTATCGGCGCCAAAGCCGCCCGCGATGGTGTCGTTGCCCGCATCACCGCGCAATTCGTCATTGCCATAGCCACCGTCGATGTTGTCGTTGCC
>NZ_JAUOQO010000078.1:0-364 GCF_030547725.1 Staphylococcus pasteuri
CATAAACATTAGGTACATCACGCCTAAAAAGGCAGGAATACCAATCCAGCGATTAAGCAACAAGCTATCAATCATCGCCGTGTAATCTCGGTTTAAGTGGCCTTTTTTGCCAACACAATCTTGTGTAAGTTGGTAGATAAAGTTGTAGCGACTATTCGCGAGTTCTAAATCAACATCAGTATTGTTAAATTGCACAAAATCTTGTTCTAACTCTGCCACTAACTGAGGTTCAAGCTGTTTAATCAGCCAAGGATCTTGCTCTATCAAGCGCAATACTTGGCCTTTGTTAAAGCCCAGTTTTGCTTGCCATTTTGTTGAAAATGCTTCGATGGGCGCTGAATATTCTAACTCTAGAGGCTCACTC
>NZ_JAUOQO010000079.1:0-364 GCF_030547725.1 Staphylococcus pasteuri
GGCCCCAAAGCCATCGGTATAGCGAATGCGCACTGACATGTCGTCGCCAACGTCTGCTTGGGTCAATTGATCGGTTTGCCCGGTTTCACCGCTTACCGCCACACCATCGCGCAGCCATTGATACGCAAAGGCCGACAGACCGTCTGCATCCGTGATCCCCGTCGCATCCGCCGTCAGTGTCTGGCCTTGCGCAACGGTGCCCGTGATCAACAGATCGCCAACCGGGGCGTCATTCACATTTTCAATGTTCCAGTTCACGACGGCCTGTGTCTCGGCACCAAAGGGATCGCGCGCCGTTACCGTCAGGGGTACCAACACGCCGGTCGTGCGTAATGTACCACTCAGAACACCTGTGGAGGTATCC
>NZ_JAUOQO010000080.1:0-364 GCF_030547725.1 Staphylococcus pasteuri
CCATTGACCACCGTCGCCCCCGTGGTTGCGCCAACCTTCGACACCCAATCATAAGTGTTGCTGCCTTGCGTGATGCTATCGCCAAGGAAAATCACCGTCTTGTCAGCCAGCGCAGGAATGGCATTCGGGTGAATAGGTTCCCACGCCGCATAGCCTGCTGTTGCGCTTGCGTTCTGCGTGTCCAAAAGGCGCTCATATTTGCGACGATAGCCGCGCTGACTGTTCGGGTCGGTGACATCCGCCGAGGTGATCACCTGACGCAAGAACCGCGCGGGGCCGGTGCCGTCCGTGTCCCCTGCCGAATAGACATCCAGCCACGCCGCAGAGACATCGCCCCATTCTTCGGGCATCGACAGATAGGCAC
>NZ_JAUOQO010000081.1:0-363 GCF_030547725.1 Staphylococcus pasteuri
GTAGAGCGGTTTGCCGCATGGTTTAAACGTTATTACCGTTAGGTAACTAGTATTTTGTAAGTCTGCAATGTAAAATGTCAATATTAGCTATCAGAGGGAAGTAGGTAGCTTCATGCTTTTTACAAGGAGGTGTTTTTATGTTTTCTAAAGTCGCTTTAGCTATTTTACCATTGGTAGCGGCCCTTTCACTTCCATCACAAGCGAGTGTGGTAATTCAGAACTTTGGTACAGCAACGAGCCCAAGCGAGTTAGAGGCTGGAAATCTGCAAACTAACTTTTCGGCAGGTGAGACAGTTTACGCTGGAGAAGTTTTTGATTTGCAAGCATTGGATGCAGCCACGGATGATGTAAATAGTGATGGCT
>NZ_JAUOQO010000082.1:0-362 GCF_030547725.1 Staphylococcus pasteuri
GCCTTGCTGAAATGCTTTTGCCTGCTCAATAACCTCATCCACACCTTGCATAAAATCAGGGTTAGCCTGTCGCCCTGCGGCTATCTTCGCATCGGTCTGCTCTTTTAAACTTTTCATAATTCTCTCCAGCAAATGACGGGATGAGCGCTTTCAATCAACCACCATGCAAACTCAGACGCTTGTTAATCAATTAACCAGATGCAATTTCGCATCAGCGTTTTGTAGATAAGTTTTAAAAGCCAAATAATTGCTAACGCATAACAATTAAATAGTGGTTTGAGAAAGAGCTACCCCTAAAAAAGATAAGTTATCTCTATAAAAATAACTAAACATATAAAGGCATTAACACCAGTGATGATTAC
>NZ_JAUOQO010000083.1:0-362 GCF_030547725.1 Staphylococcus pasteuri
GACTATTAGGTGTGTTGTTGGCTAGCATGTTTGTCACAGCCTGTGAAACGTCTAGCAGTAAAGAGCCACTGCAAAGTGCGGTAAGTGACACTATTCCCGTGGACTTAGCTAATGCCAGCCAAGAGAGCTTGGTATTTGAAGAAATCTACACCACCACTGTTCTTCCAGATGAAGAAGTAAAAGTGGTATCGCGGGTAACCTCCACCATGCTAGATAAACATTTTCAAGCTGGTGATTACGTACAAACTGGGCAACTCCTGTTTAGTTTAGACCCTTTAGAATTTGAAATTAACTTAGCCAGCTTACAAGCCAACTTGGTTAACTTACGTGCAAAATACAATTCCGCTTTAAACAGTTTGCAG
>NZ_JAUOQO010000084.1:0-361 GCF_030547725.1 Staphylococcus pasteuri
GGGCTTAGCATGCTTCTATTTCCATTTGCGTAAGCAACTGGCGTAATGCCTTGCCGCGATGGCTTAAGGCATTTTTATCGGCTTTACTAATTTGCGCAGAAGTTGCTTGGTGTTGCTCAACCCAAAACACAGGGTCATAGCCAAACCCGCCAGCACCATGAATATCTGTGGTAATTGTGCCACGCCACTTGCCATGACAAATTAGCGGGGCAGGGTCTTCGGCATGGCGTAGTTACACCAATACACAATGAAACTCAGCGCCGCGTTGGTTGCTGGGCACATCTTTCAATGCTTCAAGCAGTTTAAGTACATTGTCGTGGTCGTTTGCATTCGCGCCAGCATAGCGAGATGAGTACAAGCC
>NZ_JAUOQO010000085.1:0-360 GCF_030547725.1 Staphylococcus pasteuri
CACTTGGCCTAAAACAAACTACGCTTGCCAATATAAAGAATACTTTTCAAAAGGTAATTGCTCATAAGAAGCTATTCAAAAACATTGATATAAAAAATGTTAACGTATCAATATTGACGAACCTTTTTAATAAAGCCAAAGCAAGCAATGCAAAAGGCCAACTAACCGAAGCTAATATTAAAGCACAAATCAAAAAGGCTTTATAAGAAGGCGTACTAACTAAAACAGACATCAACTATGTTGAAGACATAGATCAACAAATTGAATTCACTAAGTCGCTGAAAATTGTTGAGCTTGATGAAACAGATCCTAACTACGAAATTATCTTACAGGCACTAGATGGTGATTTTAGCCCCGAAC
>NZ_JAUOQO010000086.1:0-358 GCF_030547725.1 Staphylococcus pasteuri
GATTCGTACTATTCAAGAAATAAGCTCTACCTATTACTCTAATAATCCAAAATTAATTACAGATGCAATTACCATGAGCTACGATCTCAATCAAAACGGAGTAGAAGATATAATTTCCTGTCATTATTGGGAAAGATGGGGTTCATTGCAGTGTGAATCTATAATTGATGAAGTTAAATTTAATATAAGCTACGGCTGCCAAAGGCTCGGTATATCATATCAAATGCATGAAGGATATCACTCATTAGTATGTAATCGAGACACATTATTGAATTTTAATCCTAACAGTAAATCTTATGAGTAATGGTTAAAAACCTAACAAGTGACTATGGTGTCAATTCCTAATTTTAAACCATTT
>NZ_JAUOQO010000087.1:0-358 GCF_030547725.1 Staphylococcus pasteuri
GTCCGATAACCAAAAACGGTGACTGCGTTTAAGCACTTCATAATCTATGCGCCCTCCTCCCGAAGAACAGCTTTCAATTTCTAACTGAGGATGGCGTTTAGCTAACTCATCCACCAAGGCATAAAAAGCCTTAGTTTGGCGGTGTACTGCTGCTTCTCCTAAATGGCTAGGCTGCACCAGTTCTCGGTTCATGTCCCATTTGATGTATGAAATAGCATATTGGCTAAGTAAGCTATCGAGTCGCTCCAGCAAGTAGTCGAATACCTCGGTATTCTGTAAATCTAATACGTATTGGTAGCGCCCGGTTTTTTGCTCGTAACCCGTTTGGCCCAATACCCATTCAGGATGATTGCGATAC
>NZ_JAUOQO010000088.1:0-356 GCF_030547725.1 Staphylococcus pasteuri
TTAGCTGTAGTGCTGGTGACCATTTTGGTTTGTGCTTGGGTGCTTAAGAAAACTCGATTAAATCAATTTGCTGGCGGCCAGTCTAAAGTTATCACTAATTTGGCACTGGGCACTCGCGAGCGCATTATGGTGGTAGAAATAGGTGAGCAACAATATTTGCTGGGGGTCACCGCCCAGTCAATAAACCTATTAGATAAGTTGGAGCAACCACTGGAAGCGAAACCGAATAAAATGAGTGGCCATTTTGCTAAACAGCTGCAAGGGATATTGTCGAAAAATGAAAAGTAAGCTGTTTTACGGTTTATTATTGTGCTTTGCATTTGTTGCACCTAGCTTTGCTCAAGAGGGTATTTTAC
>NZ_JAUOQO010000089.1:0-355 GCF_030547725.1 Staphylococcus pasteuri
GCTCAAGCCAAAATGAAAAAGAAATAGCGTCCACAATATCGTCAACAACAAAGGTATTAAGAAAAAACGCACCATAGGCTTACCTATTCATTCGCTTAAGTGTTTGAACAGCTTTTAGTTTACCTGCATTAACGCTGAATAGAAGCGCTTTACGCTACAACTTCGTTTGGCTTCACATACAATCATTTTAGTTTATCTCTTTGCTTGATATTCATTATCTGAGGCCTTTGCTGTTTGCTTGCTTAGAATTTAGTCCACCTTTGTTAAAGCTTATTGGTATGATGCAGCATGAATCGGCTGCTGTTCAGTCCGAGTAGTTTACGAGTGCTCAATGAATATCCAACAATACCAAGAT